>NZ_WXWH01000015.1:0-205036 GCF_009904905.1 Vibrio sp. V30_P3S12P165
TTTCCCTCGACTAACACTGCCTGAAGCCTTGCGGCGTCTGCCGTGTCAGTGAGGCGGCATTATAGGGGGTTTGGTTAGCTTGGCAAGTGCTAAAACGACAATTCTTATAAATTTAAGCTTAAACGCTCAAAAAAACAGCTAACCTGCCAAATTCCATAAGAAAGATGATAAAAACCGGAGATAGAAAGAGACTTAATTAGCTCCAACTAAGCCTCTTTTTTAACCGAATTACTGATGAGCGGTAATGTGTCCCTCTTTGACTTCTAAATAAATCGGCGTTCCCGGTACAAACTGCCCCGCTAAGATTGACTTCGCTAGCGGGTTTTCAACCGTTTGTTGAATTGCTCGTTTAAGTGGCCTTGCACCATAAACCGGATCAAACCCAACCTGAGCAATTAAATTTAACGCCTCATCATTAACGTTCAACTCATAATCTTTATCTGCTAAACGTTGACGTAAACGCTCAAGCTGAATAAGGGCTATCGATTTAATATGTTCTTTACCTAACGGATGGAACACAACACTTTCATCGATACGGTTTAAAAATTCAGGCCTGAAGTGTTTACTCACCACATCCATGACTTGCTCTTTCATCGCTTGATAATCCAAAGAAGCAAAATGCTCTTGAATTCTTGATGAACCAAGGTTAGAAGTCATAATCACCACAGTATTACGAAAATCGACCGTTCTTCCCTGTCCATCGGTTAAACGTCCATCGTCTAATACTTGTAATAAGATATTGAAAACATCAGGATGTGCCTTCTCAACCTCATCAAGTAAAAGAACAGAATAAGGTTTACGTCGTACAGCTTCAGTTAAATAGCCACCTTCTTCATAGCCAACATAACCTGGAGGTGCGCCAACTAACCGAGCTACCGAGTGTTTCTCCATAAACTCAGACATATCAATTCGCACCATGGCGTCTTCACTATCAAATAGAAAATTAGCTAGCGTTTTACACAGCTCGGTTTTACCAACCCCGGTTGGGCCTAGGAATAAAAACGAGCCTATTGGGCGGTTAGGATCAGAAAGCCCAGCACGACTTCGACGAATAGCATTTGCGACCACTTCCACCGCTTCGGCTTGCCCAATCACTCTTTGGTGGAGAACCTCCTCCATACGCAGTAATTTTTCTTTTTCTGCTTCAAGCATTTTAGAAACTGGAATTCCCGTTTGCTTAGACAGAACTTCGGCTATTTCTTCATCAGTTACCTTGTTACGCAATAAGGTCATCTCTTGCATTTCTGCTTGAGTAGCCAAGTCAAGCTGCTTCTCTAATTCAGGAATTCGGCCATACTGCAGCTCTGACATACGACTTAAATCTCCCGCACGTCTGGCAACTTCTAAATCTAAGCGAGCTTGCTCAAGTTCTGATTTGATATGTTGTGTACCAGAAAGCGCAGCTTTTTCAGTATTCCAAATCTCTTCTAATTCCGCATATTCACGCTCTTTTTCCTTAAGTTCATCATTAAGGATACTTAGCCGTTTTTCACTCGCATCATCATGCTCATTAATTAATGCTTGTTGCTCGATCTTAAGTTGGATGATTTTACGTTCCAACTTATCCAATGCTTCTGGCTTGGAGTCCATTTGCATACGGATACTTGATGCCGCCTCATCAATCAGATCGATCGCTTTATCTGGCAGTTGACGATCAGAAACATAGCGGTGTGATAAGGTTGCCGCAGCTACGATCGCCGGATCGGTAATTTCAACGTGATGGTGCAATTCATAGCGTTCTTTTAGGCCACGTAAAATAGCAACGGTATCTTCCACTGTTGGCTCATCGACCAAGACCTTTTGGAAGCGACGCTCTAGTGCTGGATCTTTCTCAATATATTGACGATATTCATCCAGCGTCGTTGCGCCAACACAGTGCAATTCACCACGAGCTAATGCGGGTTTCAGCATATTGCCCGCATCCATTGAACCTTCACCTTTACCGGCACCAACCATGGTATGTAATTCATCAATAAAGAGGATGACATTACCTTCTTCTTTGGCAAGTTCATTTAACACCGACTTTAGCCGCTCTTCAAACTCACCACGATATTTGGCTCCCGCAACCAATGCGCCCATATCCAAAGACAATACGCGACGCCCGCGAAGCCCTTCTGGCACTTCATTATTAATGATGCGTTGAGCAAGCCCTTCCACGATCGCGGTTTTACCCACACCAGGCTCCCCAATGATAACTGGGTTATTTTTAGTACGGCGCTGTAACACTTGAATCGTACGACGAATTTCATCGTCCCGACCAATGACAGGGTCTAATTTACCTTGCTCTGCTCGCTCAGTAAGATCAATGGTAAATTTCTCCAACGCTTGTCGTAGCTCTTCCGCATTTGGATCATTCACTTTCTGTCCGCCACGAATCGTTTCAATTGCCTCAGAAACTTTTTTTTCCGTTAAACCGATCTCTTTTAATAACTGTCCAAGAGGGCCACGATCTTCTAAAGCGGCCAGTAAGAATATTTCTGAGGAGATATAAGCATCTTGACGTTTTTGCGCCACTTTATCACAGAGGTTAAATAACGAACCTAGCGAATTAGAAAGCTGAACATCACCGCCGATGCCACTCACCTTAGGTAGGCGGTCGAGAAGTTCACCCAATTTAGAACGTAATTGAGCAACATCGACACTAAGCATGGTAAGTAGAGGACGGATCGGACTACCATTTTGATCAAGTAATGCCACCATCAAATGTACAGGTTCGATATACTGATGATCTCGCCCTAGTGCAAGCGACTGAGCATCAGAAATCGCTATTTGGAATTTGCTGGTAAATCTATCGAGACGCATAACCACCTTCTTAATCTCATCGGAGATAAACTAATCACGTATAGAAAGATGGTTACGCAGAGGTGAAATTTCAAGCCAATACCATTAACTTTATAAGGCTACTCCATCCAAATAAAGCTAGCTTGACGACCGGTCATTCCATCACGGCGATAAGAATAAAATTGCTGGGGATTTTGATAGGTGCACAGGTTGCAAGCATAAATTTGCTCAATGCCTAATTTTGCTAGTCGTAAACGTACTAACTGAACCATATCCGCCAACCATTTCCCTTGTTGTGACGTCGGTAAAAATGCTTGCGCTGCATCGGCGTCTCTTTCGCAAAACGCCACTCTGACATCATTACCGACTTCAAAAGCTTGAGCACCGATGGCCGGACCTAGCCAAACCAGAGGGTTGCCTGAAATAGTGTGCAAAGCGTTTTCAACAATACCTCCCGCCAGCCCACGCCAACCAGCATGAACCGCAGCAACTTGCGTTCCTTGACTATTGGTGATCAGCACAGGTAAACAATCCGCTGTGATTACCGAACAGACAACACGCCGAGAAGTCGTAACAAGCCCGTCAGCATCGAGTATGACTTTCGTTGGTCGCTCAACCTGCACAATTTTAGTTGAGTGAGTTTGATTTAACCATATAGGTGCTGAAGGCATTTGGCTTATCGTCTGCAACCATTCACGGTTACGTAAAACTAAAGCAGGATCGTCCCCAACGTGCATACCAAGATTTAACCCCTGATACGGTGACGGTGAAAATCCACCGATTCGCGTAGAAGCAAAGGCTTTAATATTGCTTGGTGCTGGCCAGTTAGGAATAATCTTATCCATGATTAATACTCTTGCGAATAATTCAGTTTTGCATCTTCACGCAAAGCATCAGCCATCCTAACCATATCATCAGGAACAGGTGCATGAAATTCCAACGCTTCTTCAGTAATGGGATGAGCAAACTTCAGCATCACCGCATGCAACGCTTGTCGATCAAAATCGCGGATCATCTCGGTTAACTCTTCAGACGCTCCTTTAGGGATCCGTGCACGTCCACCATAAGCGGTATCACCTAATAAAGGATGCTGGAGATAGGCCATATGAACACGAATTTGGTGCGTGCGCCCTGTTTCTAAACGAAGCCGGATTCGCGTGTGTTCACGAAAATGCTCAGCAACACGATAATGCGTAACGGCTGGCTTACCCATTGGCGTAACCGCCATTAACGTTCGTTTCGTGGCGTGGCGACCAATCGGTTTGTCAATCATTCCACCAGCGGTCATGGTACCGATCGCTATTGCTTCATATTCACGAGTAATATTGCGTTTTTGTAGTTCACGAACCAATCGAGTTTGTGCTGGAACAGTTTTCGCCACCACCATTAATCCGGTCGTATCTTTATCTAAACGATGCACAATTCCGGCACGAGGTACTTCTGCAATGGGTGGATAATGAAAAAGTAAAGCATTTAATACGGTTCCATCTGGCGTTCCAGCCCCAGGATGTACAACGAAATTTCTAGGCTTATTGATGACAATAATATCATCATCTTCATAAACAATATTGAGTGGAATATTTTGCGCTTCCCAACGCTGTTCATCTTCTAGTTCGGCCAAAACCGTGATAATTTCTCCCCCCATCATTTTCGTTCGGGGTTTAGTGACAACAAGACCATCGACGGTAATTTTCCCGTCCAATAGCCATTCTTTCAGCCGTGAGCGAGAATAATCGCTAAATAATTCCGCGACTGCTTGATCTAAGCGCTGACCAAGCTGGCTTTCTTTTACTGTTTGAGTTAATTCAATCTGCTGAGCCATATCGAACTTTTTTAAAAACCGTGAGACTAATAGCCACGAGTGTGGAAAAATAGGTACTTATTGTATCTGTTACTGAAAAGAAAGTAACGAAACGATTTATGGAGCACGCTGCTCCAAGTTTAGAAGCTTTATTGCAAGGAATCGAATCCAGAGATGAAATACCAAACTTTATCGGGTTTACTCGCGTTATCTTTACTCATAACTGGCTGTGCAAGTAAAGAAGAAGTTGTCCCAGATGTTCCCCCAGCAGAGCTGTATAGTGAGGCTCAACTGTCACTGCAAAGTGGAAACTGGTTAACAGCGATAGATAAGCTCGAAGCACTGGATTCTCGCTATCCTTTTGGTGCTTATTCAGAACAAGTACAGCTAGATTTAATCTATGCCTATTATAAAAACGATGATCTTGCCCTTGGGCTAGCAACGATTGAGCGCTTCACTCGCCTCAATCCCACCCATGAAAAAATGGATTGGGTACTTTATATACGAGGGCTGACTCACATGGCCCAAGATCGTAATTTCATGCATGAATTATTTAATATTGATCGAAGCGATCGCGATCCTGAGCCGGCTAAAGCTGCCTTTGCTGATTTTAAACGTTTATTAGAACGTTACCCTAACAGCCCATATGCTAAGGATGCTCAGCAACGGATGTATGCATTAAAAAATCGGTTAGCGGATTACGACTTAGCCACTGCAGACTTTTACTTACGCCGTGAAGCTTGGATCGCAGCGATAAACCGAGCTCAAGAGTTACAAAAAACTTATCCAGGCACACAAGCCGCTCGAAAATCGCTGACCATTCAATTAAAAGCTTACCAACAATTAGGATTAGATGAGGCGGTTGCACGAACCGAACAACTCATCCAGCTTAATCCTAATGAGCCAATGCCATTGCTCAGAAATTAGTTACCCAAAAAGCCAGCCGCAAAAAGTGGCTGGCTTTTTTTGCAACAAGAAGAGCGATTGACGAAAAGACGACACATACTAACGTGATAAAGTTCACCATTATAAGATGAACAAAAACAGAGTAATAACTTTTTTAGGCTGACGCAATACCCTAAAAAATAGAAAGTTTTTAGTAAGACTTAATAACCAATCTAATCGTTTCCATCGAAACCTCAAGCTTTTTCTCGACCTCACACACCAACTCCTTGCTAAAGATCACGTTTATTTTCAAAGCATTTTACACCCAATAAAAAAGAGAGATTCATCACATTATTTTGTTATTGAAACGCTAATCTGTAGGTAACCCATAAGGGATGTAACAGAGGAAAAATCACTATGCAAATGAATATTACAGGTAAAAACATTGAAATCACCTCTGCAATCCGTAATCACATTGAGAGTAAATTCAAAAAGTTAGAGAAATGGCAAGTAGAAATTACTGGGTGCCAAGCAAGCTTTAGCGAACGACCAAACAAACAGAAAAAATTTGAGGCCACGGTAACGATTCCTAAAGGCCAGCTGGTTGCTTCGGCTATTCACGATGATCTTTATGCTGCGATTAACGAAGTCGAGCAAAAACTTGAACGCCAATTGAATAAGCTGCGTCATAAACCTGAAGCACGACGAGCAGATAAGCCCGAAATGGAAGAGGAAACCGAATAATTTGCACGGTTATTGAGATAGCGCCTTTGGGCGCTATTTTTTTGCTTGACGCTCCTACCTAGCTTGCTTATTGTGTGGCTTGAATCCATCAGCAATAACGATAAAAATGACACATAACCCACTGTTCCTTTTTGACTTCTTTTTTCTCCAATAACGTTTGGAGGCACGCTCGTTTACGGAAATAAGTCAAAAACGAACAGAAAGCCTCCCCATGGAGGCTTTTTTTATAAGGATTTTATGATGACAGACAACGCCCTTTCACTCGAAGAGATTCGGTTACGTTTAAATACCATTGATGAGCAACTGCTACAACTACTCTCTGAACGCCGCCAACTCAGTATTGACGTCGCCAAAAGTAAAATAAAAACCTCGAAACCCGTGCGAGATACCCAAAGAGAGCAACAACTGCTGGTCAAACTTATCCAATCAGGAAAAGAAAATTACCAATTAGATGCACAATACATCACAAAATTATTCCACACTATTATCGAAGACTCCGTTTTACTGCAACAAGCTTACTTGCAAAACTTAGCGAATCCTGAAAATCGCAAACCACTCGCTCGAGTCGCTTTTTTAGGCTCTAAAGGCTCTTATTCGCATTTAGCGACTCGTGAATACTTCAGCCGTAAAAATACCGAATTAATTGAACTCAACTGCGAACAATTTAGAGAGGTGACTAAAACGGTTGAATCGGGCCACGCTGACTATGGCGTACTGCCGATTGAAAATACCAGCTCTGGTTCTATCAATGAAGTCTACGACCTATTACAACACACTACATTGTATATTGTAGGAGAAATCACCCAGCCGATAGAGCATTGCTTAGTCGCAACGCATGATATCCAATTAGAAGCCATCAAAGTGCTCTACTCCCATCCCCAGCCACATCAACAATGCAGTGAATTTTTAAGTCGCTTAGAGGGTGTGAAATTAGAAAGCTGTATCAGTACTGCTGATGCCATGAAAAAGGTACAAAACTTACAACGTCAAGATGTTGCGGCTATTGGCAATGCCGCTAGCGGTAAGCTCTACGGGTTACACCCCATCCAAGGTAACATTGCCAATCAAACGGAAAATTACACCCGTTTTATTATTGTCGCGCGAAAACCGATTGAGGTTTCAACTCAGATCCCTGCCAAAACGACCTTAATTATGTCAACCTCACAAGAAGCTGGAGCTTTAGTTTCTACCCTGTTGGTTTTACAACGTTATGGTATCAATATGACCAAGTTAGAATCACGTCCGATTATGGGTAACCCTTGGGAAGAGATGTTTTATGTTGACTTACAAGCACATCTTGACTCACAAGAGATGCAACAAGCCCTTAGTGAGTTAATCAAGTTAACAAAACATTTAAAAGTGTTAGGTTGTTACCCAAGTGAGAATATCAAACCGACCCAAATAAAATTAGCCAATCAATAAACACAGAGACAAGCATGAAAAATATTATCGTTGCATCACTCAATCCAGCAAAAATCAATGCCGTAAAAAGTGCATTTCATGATGTCTTTCCCGACCAAGAGTTTCATTTTCAAGGTGTTTCTGTTGCGAGTGGTGTGGCAGATCAACCAATGAGCGATGGCGAAACGAAGCAAGGAGCACTCAATAGAGTACACCATGCTGAAAAAATAGCTCCTAACGCCGATTATTATGTTGGTCTTGAGGCTGGAGTAGATCATGGCATGACATTCGCCTGGATGATTATTAAATCGAATCAGCGTTATGGTGAATCTCGTTCTGCCAGCTTACCGCTACCTCCTATCGTCACAGAGCAGCTCACGCCCGATAATGAGCTAGGACACGTGATGGATAAAGTTTTTGCTACGCAGAATATTAAACAAAAAGGAGGGGCGATTGGTTTACTCACAGGTCACCAACTCACCCGTAGTTCGGTTTATCATCAAGCGTTAATACTCGCCTTAATTCCTTTTCTCAATCCGGAACTCTTCCCCATTAGTAACCTTAAATAGATCAGTAACCTTAAATAGATCCGAGACACAAGAAGAAAATTGAGCTGACGCCCTTTCGCACAGCAAAAGAAAAGGCGAGAAAAACGGTTGTTAAACCGTCAGGTTATGAAGGTAACAATAATTGAGCTAGAGAATCTCGCTCTTGCTCTGTGCGAGATTTAAGCTCATTTGAGCCTCGGGTAATGGTTGCCACACCAACACCTAACAGTTGGCTAATCTGACGCTGAGAAAGCTCGCCTTTGAGCAGCTCGCACAAGATATTGACTCGTGCCACTAAAGCCTCTCGTTCATCCGGAGTCATTAACATGGTTAACAGCATTTCATGCTGCTCATCTGTGGTTGCTTGTTTAACTAACGCTAATAACTCTCGCCAGTCACGGTACTCAGGTTGTGATGACATTCTTGTACTCGTTGGGTGATACACGCTATCTATTGTAGAGTACACTCAGCCGGAATCAATAGCTTGTTGCTAACTCTTGCTGCGTTAAAAATTCACCATCAAGGGCCATTAAATTGCGATAGTAGGTTTCAAACATCAAAATATTTTGTACATAACCACGAGTTTCACGGAAAGGAATCGCTTCAATGAAGGCATAGGCATCTAATTTACCTTGAGTTTGAGCTTGCCAACGATCCACACGACTTGGTCCAGCATTATAGGCTGCAAAAGATAAAATACGATTGTTATCATAGCGCTCAAGTAACCCATTTAAATAATGGCTCCCAATCTCAATATTTTTCCCAACCTGATACAGCTCGTCTGCGTCTTCATAATTAAGCTGATATTTCTTCGCTGTATAGCGCGCCGTCGACGGCATAATTTGCATAATTCCTCTGGCCCCCACAGGAGAACGCGCTTCAACATCCATCGCACTTTCTTGTCGAGCTAGTGACATTAACGTTACCGGACTGATGCCGTGTTTTTTTCCATAAAAATTAAACCACCATTGGTGAGCCAATGGAAAGCGCAGTTGAGTGTTATCCCATAAACTGGCAGAGATAGAGGCTTTAACGGTTAAATGATGCCAACCATGAGTTGCAGCATAAACCGCTAACATTTCTTTCTCTTTTTGCTGGGCATGCTGTAATAATAAATTCCACTCACTCTTCGCGGCTGCAATCTTGTCGCGTTGAATTAACTCATCAATACGCATTAACGATTTTTGATAAGGTTTGAGCCATGAATGCTCTAAAGCAAGTGACGAACTCGGATACTGGATGGACTGCTTCACCCATTGAGCGGCAGCAACACTATAAAAATTACGTTGTCCAAGTAATGCGTGCATTCGCGCGATGCCCTGCGACTCTTTCCCTTGCGCTAATTCACTTCGAGCCAACCAATATTGCCAACGTAATGTTCCTTGTTCACTCTCGGGTAAACGAGTTATCCAGTGGGTGATGCCAAGCCAATCTTGTTCACGCAGTGCTAAACGAATACGTGTTTCAATCAGATGAACATGAGAGCTTTGCTCGATAACCGAGTCTCGCCACTGGCGAAATTCATCACTCTCAACCTCCATCATGCGCAACGCAATATATTGAGCAACTCTGGCTTGTTGTGAATCCGGCCAGTTCAAAATCTTATTGACTGCGTGCCAATACTCAAGCGCTTGAATAACATCACGGCGAGCCAGCTTTTCTAATGCCAATTCAACCGATTGAGTTAACTTGAAACCATTTTGATTGTGCTGGATAAATTCAATGACCTTTTCAGGATGATCATATAACTTAAGTAAAGCTTGTGCGTAAGCTTCTTTTGACTTACCGGTTAATTTCCCCGCCAAATGACTCATCAAAGAACGATTACGTCCGTCAAAAGCCATCAACATACGTTCAACAATCATGCTATCGGTTAAACCACCTTGCTGCTCCCACACTATAAACAGCTCGTCACAAGCCGCAGAAACGCTAGCACCGCTTTTCCATAATGTTTCAGCTCCGCTAAAGGCTTGTGCATAACGTCCGGTTTTCAATTTAGCGGTGTAGTAATGACAACGATATCTCTCGCCCTTGGGTTCATTAGGAGAGAACTGTAGCATTTCGGGCCATTTATCTTGCCGAGCTAATGCATCAATGTAAGGCGCACTAATGCGGTAAGCAAAAGGAAAATCTTTATAACTATCTATAAAATGGCGTACGACAATCGGTGGTTTTTCACCCAAGTCAATTAAGAAACTTCGATAATCTAGATACGGGGTAAGAGGATAATCAGCCAAGCGAGAGCGCACTTTTTTAAAACGGCGCACCTCTTTACGATCTAACCATAGATGCGCTTGATCATATAGCTCTCTCTGAGCTTGCAGATCCATTGTTTCGGATAATACATTACGGCTAAATAGGCCCCATGCGATCAATATCGCTAAAAAAATATAAGATGGTTGAACAAAAAAAACGCCCTTCATGGTACTCCATTCCCTTAATGCAAATAATCCCATTCACCCTTAATTACGCAGACTCTTGCATAAAATGTAAAGTTACTAGCAGTAAAGTTGTTGTCAATTGTGATAGCAAGACAAGTGTGATAACAAAACAAGTGTGATAACAAAACAAGGCCACCGGCACTGGTATCTCTTAAAGTAGTAAAGAAAGATGATGAAAATATGCCCCCCATTTTTTCATCCCTCTTCGCCTTAAGATCCCCAAACCAAAATATCGGCTAGTAACAAAAGCAAACGCTTTAGTATAGAATAGTCGCTTTGTTCTGTTTGAAAGATTAGGAATGATCGGCAATGGCTGAATACGTCTATACCATGTCTCGGGTGAGCAAAATTGTTCCCCCTAAACGTCAAATTCTCAAAGATATTTCTTTGAGCTTTTTTCCCGGTGCAAAAATTGGGGTACTCGGTTTAAATGGTTCAGGTAAATCGACCCTACTGCGCATCATGGCTGGCATTGATAAAGATTTCGATGGCGAAGCGCGTCCACAACCGGGATTAAACGTCGGATACCTGCCTCAAGAGCCAGTATTGGATGAAAATAAAACCGTCCGCGAAGTGGTCGAAGAAGCCGTTGCTGACGTCGCTTATGCGCTTAAACGTCTAGATGAGGTATACGCTGCTTATGCAGAACCCGATGCAGACTTTGATGCGCTAGCTAAAGAACAAGGCGATTTAGAAGCTTTAATTCAAGCCAAAGATGGCCACAATTTAGATAATGTACTTGAACGTGCCGCTGATGCGCTGCGTTTACCGGAGTGGGATGCCAAAGTAGCGACATTATCAGGTGGTGAACGCCGTCGTGTTGCCATTTGCCGTCTGTTGCTTGAAAAACCAGATATGCTATTACTTGATGAGCCGACCAACCACTTGGATGCTGAATCTGTCGCTTGGTTGGAACGTTTCTTAGTCGATTATAGTGGTACTGTGGTTGCCATTACTCACGACCGTTACTTCTTAGATAACGCTGCGGGTTGGATTTTAGAGTTAGACCGTGGTGAAGGTATTCCATGGCAAGGAAACTATACCTCTTGGTTGGAACAAAAAGACGCTCGCCTACAACAAGAAGCTTCACAAGAGAAAGCACGCCAAAAAACCATTGAAAAAGAATTGGAATGGGTTCGCCAAAACCCTAAAGGCCGTCAAGCTAAATCTAAAGCTCGTATGGCTCGCTTCGAAGAGCTACAAAGTACCGACCATCAAAAACGTAATGAAACCAATGAACTGTTTATCCCACCCGGTGAGCGTTTGGGAGATAAGGTCATTGACGTGAAAAACTTGACCAAATCCTTTGGCGATCGTGTCTTGATCGATAATCTTTCCTTTAGTATTCCTAAAGGAGCCATTGTTGGTATTATCGGCGCGAATGGTGCGGGCAAATCGACGCTATTTAAAATGCTTAGCGGTGTCGAGCAGCCAGATTCTGGCAGCATTGAACTGGGGGATACTGTAAAACTGGCCTCGGTTGATCAGTTCCGCGATAGCATGAACGATAAAAATACCGTCTTCCAAGAAATTTCTGAAGGTGCGGATATTATCCGTATCAATAACTTTGAAATCCCTGCTCGTGCTTATTGTTCCCGCTTTAATTTTAAAGGCGTCGATCAACAAAAAGTGATTGGCGAACTCTCTGGTGGTGAGCGCAATCGAGTTCACTTGGCCAAGCTTCTGAAAGCAGGTGGCAACGTCCTACTGCTCGATGAACCCACGAACGACCTTGATGTGGAAACATTACGAGCTCTAGAAGAAGCCCTACTTGAGTTCCCCGGTTGCGCCATGGTCATTTCCCATGACCGTTGGTTCCTCGATCGTATCGCAACCCATATCCTTGATTATCGTGATGAAGGCAAAGTGAACTTCTATGAAGGAAACTACACCGAATACATGGATTGGCTCAAGCAAACACTGGGAGCACAAGCCGCAGAACCGCATCGAATTAAATATAAACGCATCACTAAGTGATCAACTTCAGGCCGCTATTGCGGCCTGAGTTATTTTGGGTTCTCGCTTGATTTTGCCATGTTCTCGTTTGGTTTTGCCAATGGTGTTTGATTGCCTCAGCAGCAAATCTGCTATGCTTAGGCTACGATCCTCTAACACGGTGAATATTATGACAGAGCGACGCCGATTTGTTCGTATTCTCTATCAAGCCCCCGCGACACTGCGTCAAGGCCAAATTCAACTCACAACCTGTATTCAAGATCTCTCTTTGCATGGGCTCCTGTTGTGGGCAATTGATGCACCAAGCTTGGATCCATCTCAGCCATTAGATGTCGAATTTACCTTACCTGATAGTGAAATCACGCTCAATATGACCGCCATGTTAGTCAGAACAAATGAGCGTATTCTCCACCTTAAAATTAGCCATATTGATATTGAAAGCATCGCACATTTAAAACGTATTGTTGAACTCAACCTCGGTGATAGCGAACTTCTCTCACGCGATATTGAACATTTGATTGATATCGAAGATGACGCCACATCATCATGACTAATCAACATTAAACTCACGGCTAGGTGGTGGGCTCACGAACTTCGCTGTATCGCATCGTTCGCTTGTTTGAGTAAATTTTGGCTCTCAACCATAAACTGTTGAGAGTATTTGCCAAACCACTGACTAACTTGCTCAAATTGTTTAATAAAACCTTGTTTATCTTGCTGTTCAATTAAGCTTACCGCTTGCGAAAAACTGTGCTGAAAACGCTGAATCATCTCTACATTCTCTTGCGACGAGAGAATAATATCGCCATATAGATTGGGATCTTGAGCAAATAAACGTCCAACCATCGCTAACTCTAATCGATAAATCGGGGAGCTCAATGTTAATAATTGTTCAAGATTCGGGTTGACCTTTGAAAGATGAAAACCATACACAAAAGAAGTGAAATGGCGTAGTGCTTGAATCAGTGTCATGCCATGATCGTGCTCATCGGCATCTATTTGACATAAACTCGCTCCCCAGATGGTAAACTGATCCAATAACCATTGATACTGTGATGCTCCACGACCATCACAATACACAATGACTTGCTTAGCAAGGCTTGGTACATCAGGCCCAAACATCGGGTGTAAACCCACAACAGGGCCTTGATGCGCTTTTAACATCGCTGCAAGCGGCTTTTGTTTAATCGAAGTTAGATCACATAAGATACAATCACTCGGTAACTGAGTCAGTTTATCAATCACGTCAACGGTCAAATGGATAGGCACCGTCACCACGACCAACCCTGCATTATGCAAGAGTTCATCTGCCTGCGCCCAATCTTGGCTGCCCAAAACTTTCACTTGATAACCAGACAGACGGAACATTCGGGAAAATAAGCGGCCCAGTTGTCCGTTACCGCCGACAATCACCACCGAACGTAATTGAGGGTTAAGACACTTAAAACCGGAATCTTTTTCACTAGCATATGATTCACGCATCGTGCGACGCAAAATATCTTCAATTAACTGAGGAGGAATGCCTTTACGTTGTGCCTCTTCACGCCGAGAAGCTAACATCGACGCTTCACGTTCAGGCACATAAATCGGTAAGCCATGGCGGCTTTTTACTTCCCCGACCTTTTCGACTAACGCTAAACGGCGAGCCAATAGCTCAACCATCTGTTTATCAACCTCATCGATTTGCTCACGTAATACGTTTAATTCTTCAACCATCAGTCAATCCTTTTGCTTATTTAATCTTTGAGGCGGTTTTCTAAAAATGGAACCAACTCTTGATGTGCATGACGTAATAATGCCTCGGTGGCTTGCCAATCAATACAGGCATCAGTAATAGAAACACCATAAGCCATCTTTTCTGGCGAAAGATCCGCTGACTGATTCCCTTCATTAAGATGGCTTTCTATCATCAAACCAATAATGGAACCATTACCTTGGCGGATTTGATGAATAACATCTTCGGCAACCAGAGGCTGACGACGGTAATCTTTGCGCGAATTAGCATGGCTACAATCAACCATCAAAGCCGCGTCTAAACCGACTTGCTTCAGTTCTTGCTCACATTCAGCAACAGAAACAGAATCATAGTTCGTCTGCTTACCCCCACGGAGAATAACATGTCCATTGGTATTGCCTCGAGTGGTTAATAATGCCACTTGACCTTCTCGATTTATCCCCATAAAACGATGACTGGAAGAAGCCGCCTGCATAGCATTAATGGCCGTCGATAAACTACCATCGGTACCATTTTTAAAACCAATAGGCATTGAAAGCCCGCTCGCCATTTCACGGTGAGTTTGTGATTCGGTGGTTCGAGCCCCAATCGCAGCCCAACTGAAAGTATCTGCTAGGTATTGAGGGCTGATCGGATCTAACGCTTCTGTCGCTAAAGGAATCTCCATTTCAGCCAGTTCAACTAATAGCTTACGCCCTACATGTAAACCGTGTTCAATATCAAAGGTACCATTCAAATGTGGGTCATTAATCAGCCCTTTCCACCCCACCGTCGTACGTGGTTTTTCAAAATAGACACGCATCACAATATACAGTTGGTCACTCAACTGCTCAGATAATGCTTTCAGCTTTGTCGCATATTCTTTGGCAGCTTCAATATCATGGATAGAGCAAGGGCCGCACACAATCAGTAAACGATGATCGCGTTTATGAATGATATCCGCAATCGTTTGCCGAGATTGACGAATAAACTGACGAGCCTTATCACTCAGTGGTAATTTTTCTTTTAATGCGTCAGGTGTTATTAAAACCTGTTCATCAATAATATTAATATCACTCAAGTCACTTTTTTTCATACCACACCTGTAATATATTGTTTACACCATTCTATCTTTGATGGTTAAATTTGAATAGGTATTAAATTAACAGGCTTTATTTCTAATGCAAGTGTAAATTTAAAAAAACATTAAGTGTAAATATTATTATACAGTTGGTATTTGTCGTTGTTATCCCCTATACCCAAACAACTTGGCGTTGCAGGTCGGCGGCAAATGAGTGACAAATTTGTCTGGAACAAATTTGAACAGCCGTCGGCTGGACTTTGGTGAGCGCCACGGATGGCTCTCATCATCGCCATGAGTATCGGCTAACTATGTGATTGGAGTGAACGGCTGTGGTTAACATCGCTGCAGATTCAAATAGAAAGGGTATAAACAAACATGTTTTATTCAGCAAAACTTACTTAGAATAAGGCATTTTCTCTGTGATAGATAAATTAGGCTGTTTATGGAATTGGTCCTTTCTCTACTACAACAAATGTGTGTTTACTTTGTATTGGCTTATATGCTGAGTAAAACCCCGTTATTTCTCCCTATCCTCAATATATCCAGCCATTTATCACATAAATTGAGCGTCTATGTATTATTTTCCTTATTTTGTATTTTAGGCACCTATTTAGGTTTACAAATCAATGATGCGATTGCCAATACACGAGCGATTGGCGCGGTTATGGGAGGTGTATTTGGTGGGCCAGTGGTTGGCTTTGCTGTCGGGTTTACTGGCGGAATGCATCGCTACACCCTCGGTGGTTTTACTGATCTTGCTTGTGCCGTTTCAACAACCGCTGAAGGTTTAATTGGTGGGTTATTTCATTTATACATGATTAAAAGGGGAAAGCGCCAACAACTGTTCAATACCCGTGCAGTCTTTACGATTACGTTGATTGCCGAACTGGTGCAAATGCTATTAATTTTATTAATAGCCAAGCCATTCGCTGAAGCCTACGCACTAGTCTCGGCGATTGCGATTCCGATGATCATCGCTAACTCTTTAGGTGCTGCTCTGTTTATGAGTATCCTACAAGATAAAAAAACCATTTTTGAAGAATATTCTGCTACCTTCTCGCGCAGAGCACTGAATATTGCAGAACGGTCGGTTGGGATTCTTGCCGCAGGTTTTAACCCCAATAATGCTGAGAAAATAGCCAGAATTGTCTACGAACAAACCAATGTTGGTGCCGTCGCGATTACCGATAGAGAAAAAATTCTCGCTTTCGTCGGCATTGGTGATGATCACCATAAACCGAACACCCCAATCTCCTCGCAAAGTACGCTCGATGCCATCATGCGGAATGATATTATTTACCTTGATGGTAAAGAGCACCCTTATCAATGTTCGTTGTCCGCCACTTGTAAACTGGGATCAGCGCTCATAATTCCACTCCGAGCTGGCGATCGAGTCATTGGTACGATTAAATTATACGAACCTAAGCGTAAACTGTTTTCAACCATTAATATGTCAATGGCACAAGGGATTGCCCAACTTCTTTCTAGTCAAATTCTTTATGGCGAATATCAAGAAAAGCAGATCCTCTTATCGCGCGCAGAGATCAAGCTACTTCAAGCCCAAGTAAACCCGCATTTTCTATTTAATGCATTAAATACGATAAACGCCGTGATCCGTCGGGATCCAACCAAAGCGCGAGAACTTATTCAACATCTCTCACAATTTTTCCGCAGTAACTTAAAGCAGAATATTGGAACGGTTACTTTAAAAGAAGAACTAGCCCATGTGAATGCTTATCTAACCATTGAAAAAGCACGTTTTAGTGATCGCCTTGACGTGGAAATTGACATCCATGCAAAACTGCTCGAACGCAACGTTCCCAGCTTTACTCTGCAACCTTTGGTTGAAAATGCAATCAAACACGGGACCTCAAACCTATTTGAAGGAGGAAAAATACGCATCTATAGCCAACCAGAAGAAGGGGGCGATCGCATTGTTGTGGAAGATAATGCCGGAAGCTATCAAACGCCAAAACAAGATCATGATGGCCTTGGAATGCAAATTGTGGCTAAACGCTTAACCTATAAATTTGGTAATGCGTCATCACTTAACGTGGCTGTTGAACCCAACCAATATACTCGGATGAGCTTTCTCATCCCACACAAAGGAAGTTACTAAAATATGAGTATGCTCTCTGCATTAGTCATTGATGACGAACGCTTTGCTCGTGAAGAACTCGTAGAATTATTAGACGAAAGTGGCAAGATAAAAGTCATTGGTGAAGCTAACAATGCGATTGAAGGACTAAAAAAAATTCATCAACTCAAACCCGATGTCGTGTTCCTTGATATACAAATGCCACAGATTACGGGTATTGAGCTGCTCGGTATGCTCGATCCTGACACTATGCCCAAAGTGGTATTTGTCACTGCTTATGATCAATACGCATTACAAGCTTTTGAAGAGAATGCTTTTGATTACTTACTAAAGCCCGTCGATCCCGCTCGCTTGAATAAAACCATCCAACGCTTACAGCGTAATCTGACTAAAACACAAGATTACACGTTATTAGCACCTCACCAGCTTGATCATATCCCTTGCATTGGCCTTAATCGAATCATGATCATTCCAACTCAGGCGGTAGAATTTGCCTTTAGTGATCTCTGCGGAGTACATGTTCAAACTGCTCAGCAACGAGCAACCAGTCAGTTAACACTCAAGATCTTGGAAGAAAAAACGCCATTACTTCGCTGTCATCGTCAATATCTGATCAACCTAAAAGCGCTCAAGGAGATCAAATTATTGGAAAATGGATTAGCTGAAATTATCACTTCAAGTGAACACTCAGTGCCCGTGAGCCGACGTTATTTAAAAGAGTTAAAAGAAAAACTGGGCTTTTACTCCTGAATAAAGGCGCTAACACGCCTTAATTTAAACATATTGCTCAACAAGACGCTGCATGGTGACTCTGGCTTGTTGCCATTTGGTTAGTGATTGTAACTCTCTGTAGCTAAATGATTGTTTTTTAAGAAGAGTATGCGCTTGTGCTACCTCTGTGATAGGTAGGTTATCTAACACTGTCACAGCAGACTCACGTTTATTGCACATTAAAATCATATCGCATCCAGCGGCTAACGCCTGCTGCGCTCTTTGTGCGGCCCCCCCCATCATCGCAGCGCCTTCCATACTTAAATCGTCAGAAAAAACAATCCCTTTAAAGCCTAATTCCTGACGTAATTTCTGCTTTAACCAATAGGCGGAACCACTAGCAGGCTGCGAATCATAATAAGGATAAATCACATGGGCTGGCATGATAGCATCCAATATTCCCTCATCAATTTGCGCTTTAAAAATAGCCATATCGTCATCAATCGAATCACGTTGATCATAAGGCGTTTCTAGATGAGAGTCGGCCAGCACCGCACCATGTCCAGGAAAATGCTTACCGGTTGTGGCCATACCCACCGATTTCATCCCATGCATATAAGCACGGCTATAGGTAAGTACCGTTTGAATATCTTGACCGAATGCGCGACTACCAATAGCTCGGCAGTCAAATCCCTTATCCAACACAGGGGCAAAACTAAGATCAATATCATGGGCAATCAGCTCAGCAGCCATTAGCCATCCACCGAGTTCTGCTAAGGCTTCTCCATTTTGACATTGAGCATAATATTGCGCAGCCGGAATTAGGCTAAAACCATCACGAAAACGCTGAACCCTTCCCCCTTCCTGATCTACGCCAATCAAAATCGGACGTTTTGCCGCTTGACGAATCGCTTTATTCAACGCCAACAACTGCGAATTATCGTGATAGTTTCTAGCAAATAAAATCACACCACCAACGGTTGGGTGTGCCAAAATTTCACGATCTTCAGCGGTTAATTCACAGCCTTCGACATCAAGCCATAACGGTCCCATATTTGTCCCTTATTAAATAGTAAAGAGGTGAAAGTAAAAATTATCACAGCCGATGAAGTTATTCAGTTTGTTTTTCCATTACAATAACGTTTCATCACCTAACCCACCCAAGATGCATGGGATAAAAGCATGACTGAACGTGAACTCTATATTGGCATTATGTCTGGAACTAGTCTGGATGGCATTGATACTGCCTTGGTGGCGTTAAGCGAACATCATATCGAATTACTGGCACACGATTGTCTCGCTATGCCAGAGAAGATCAAACAGCGGTTACTTAATATTTGCCTCGGTCAAGCGACCCATCTACCAGAAATTGGACAGTTAGATTATCACCTCGGCCACCTCTATGCCGATGCTGTCGAGCAATTATTGCTAAAAAGCGGTTATCGCGCAGAACAGATCACCGCGATCGGAAATCATGGCCAGACCGTGTTTCACTAGCCCGATGGAGAGTCTCCTTTTACCCTGCAATTAGGAGATGCCAATATTGTGGCCGCTCGAACCGGAATCACCACTATTGCTGATTTTCGTCGTAAAGATATGGCCTTAGGCGGTCAAGGGGCTCCGTTAGTGCCTGCTTTTCATCGCACGGTATTTAATGTCACAGAGTCAACCATTGTAGTGCTCAATATTGGAGGGATTGCCAATATCTCCGTTTTATTCCCCGATAAAAACGTCTTAGGTTACGATACCGGACCTGGAAATACACTGATGGATGCTTGGTGCCAGCGACATAGACACCAACCTTATGATAAAAATGGTGCTTGGGCACGCCAAGGACATATTAATCTCTCTTTACTGCACGCATTAAAGCAAGATCCTTACTTCCTTCGCCCAGCACCAAAAAGTACTGGTCGAGAATATTTTAGCTTACCGTGGTTGGAGGTTCATCTGGCCAATCATTCATTGAGTGCCCCCGATGTACAGCGGACATTATGTGAATTGACCGTACAGACCATTACCGATGAGGTTAGCCGTTATGCTCAAGGCTCGACACCACAACTATTGGTGTGTGGCGGAGGCGCTCAAAATGGCCTCTTGATGGATTGTTTGCAAACTCACCTCCCAACATGGCATGTGGCTTCGACTGACAGTAAAGGCGTCAATGGCGACTATATGGAAGCAATGGCTTTTGCTTGGTTAGCGCAGCGAAGAGTTCATGGTTTACCCAGCAACTTACCTGAAGTGACTGGGGCGAAACAGCTCGCGTCTTTAGGGGTCATTTACCCAGCAAAATGAGGTGGTCAGCTAATAAAGTGGCAGCATGATACTGCTATCACCATACTCTCGTTCTATCTTCATCAAACCTCATCAATGCCGGTGAAGGTGAAACAATAATGCTGATCGGCATCAACGATTATACTCATTCCAACCACGTTGCCATTCCATTCTAAATTTTTGAGCTTGTTCCGTGCCTTCACACACCCCTTCATAATATTGCCCATTGACTCCCATTTGATAAGCGAAGTTAGGATTACAATACTCAGTAATTCCTTCAAGATAACCTTTTTCATAATCATTATGCTTAACCGGCCCTACCTCAGACAACGCTTGATAGGAACGAGGCGTATTACCAGCAACCCCATCATTGTAACCAATTTGATGCCAGTTACCCTGCTCGGCCAAATCATTTTCGCTAGCCACACAGCCCATTAACCCTAAAACGATGCCAACCACGATTACTCTACTCATTATTAACCTTTTACTTGATAGAATATCAAAAATAACAATATTAACGTTTTATTAAAAACCACTCAGCAAACTTAAATGCCTCTTAATTTTTTATACGACCACTCGCCAGAGTAAGGCATGAGCCTCTGCGATAAATCATTTATTATCAGCGCCGTTAAAGACACTTTAATCCATTAAAAAAACGTTAGCGCTTTGAGTATATACCCAAATAACTTGGAGTGGCAGATTCGCGGAAAGTAAGTCAGCCGATAAGCATCGGTACACGATACGCACGGAATAAACTGACGTAGTCAAACCGTTAGCCCTTTAAGTTACAAGGATATCACGCTCAATTGAACGATAAGCCCCTACGCATCATACAAATATAAAGGATACTGATCATGTTGTGGTTTCTAACCTGTGTTGCAGCCTTAATTGGTGGATACTTTCTCTATGGCACCGTGGTAGAGAAGATTTTTGGTATTAATGAACAACGCCAAACACCCGCTCATAGTAAAGCCGATGGCGTTGACTATGTCGCCATGTCGACCCCTAAAGTTTACCTTGTACAACTGCTGAATATCGCTGGCGTTGGCCCAATCTTTGGGCCAATTATGGGGGCATTGTATGGCCCTGCCGCTATGTTGTGGATTGTCGTCGGCTGTATTTTTGCCGGAGCAACGCATGACTATTTCTCAGGCATGCTGTCAGTACGTAATGGCGGTGCTTCTGTACCGAGTATTACCGGTCGCTACTTAGGCAATGGCGCGAAACATTTTATGAACATTTTTGCTATTGTCTTGTTGCTATTAGTCGGCGTGGTCTTTGTTTCAGCTCCTGCTGGAATGATTACTAATCTAATTAATTCACAAACAGACTTTACCGTTAGCATGACCAGCATGGTTGTTATTATCTTTGCTTATTACATTATTGCCACCATTGTGCCTGTCGATAAAATCATTGGTCGTTTTTATCCGCTATTTGGGGCATTGTTGATTTTTATGTCCGTTGGATTGATGACTGCCATTGCTTTTTCTAGTGAGCATCAAGTACTTGGGGGATTTGAAGTCAGTGATATGTTTGCCAATCTTAACCCCAATGATATGCCATTATGGCCAGCGCTGTTCATTACCATTGCTTGCGGTGCGATTTCTGGCTTCCACGCTACGCAATCACCATTAATGGCTCGCTGTATGGAAAATGAGAAAAATGGACGCTTTGTGTTTTATGGTGCAATGATTGGTGAAGGTATTATTGCATTAATTTGGTGTACCGTCGCACTATCGTTTTTTGGTTCATTAGACTCACTTTCTGATGCGGTCGCCAATGGAGGGCCAGGTAATGTCGTCTATGGTGCTTCATTTGGTTTGTTGGGGGTGTTTGGCGGTATTCTTGCCTTCCTTGGCGTGGTCATTCTGCCTATCACTTCTGGCGATACAGCCTTTCGCTCTAGCCGATTAATTTTAGCTGAGTATTTTAATATGGAGCAAAAATCATTACGTAATCGACTCATGATGGCACTGCCTCTTTTCATACTAGGTGCCGTATTAACTCAAGTCGACTTCGGTATTATTTGGCGCTACTTCGGCTTTGCTAACCAAGCAACTGCCGTCATGATGCTCTGGACTGCCTCAGCGTATCTACTCCGTCATAATAAACTACACTGGATTACCACAGTTCCAGCACTATTTATGACCACGGTTTGTATCACTTTCATCCTCAGCAATCATGCCCTTGGTTTTGGTTTACCCATGCAGTTGTCAACCATTTTAGGGATAACATCCTCACTGATGATTATGTTCTATGTCATACGAATCTCGAAAGGTAAAGGGGAAATTGATCTTGCTGAGCAACAAGAAGTTGAGAAAAAAACGATTAAAACCGCTTAATTGACCTTTTGGGTACTCAAAACCCCTCTGTATAGCCGGAGGGGTTTTCCACAATACTTCGAGGGCAGGCCTGTCACTCCCACGTGATTTTTCAGTACAATGGCCGTTGTAAATTAACTGATCTGTTTGATTTGCAGTTCTTTAGGTACTTCAAAAAACATATTTTCTTCACGACCAAGTACTTCTTCAATTTGTGTCGCCCCTAATTGTTGAATACGATCAAGAATTTGATCGACTAATGCCTCCGGTGCAGAAGCTCCCGCTGTCACGCCGACCGTGCTAATGCCATTAAACCACTGTGGTTGAATATCTTCTGGACAGTCAGTCAGATAGCTTGGAGTACCGAGTTTTTCTGCTAATTCTTTTAGTCGGGTTGAATTCGATGAGTTTTTCGAGCCGACAACGATCATCATATCAACTTGTTGAGCAAGCATTCGAACCGCATCCTGACGATTCTGCGTCGCATAGCAAATATCATCTTTACGCGGCCCTTGAATCTCTGGAAAAACTTCACGTAATTTATCAATCACTTCCGCCGTTTCATCGACAGATAACGTCGTCTGACTAACATAGTGTAGATGAGTCGGATCTTTAACTTTTGTGAGCAGTTCAAGAACATCATCGGGTTTTTCGACCAGATACATTCCCCCTTGGTCACTCGCATATTGCCCCATCGTCCCTTCAACTTCCGGATGTCCTGCATGGCCAATCAATACAACTTCCATGTGACGACGACTGGCACGAGAGACTTCCATGTGAACTTTGGTGACTAAAGGACAAGTCGCATCAAAAACCGTTAATGCCCGTTCTTTGGCTTCTTGACGCACCTGTTGAGAAACACCATGGGCAGAAAAAATAACAATGTTATCATCAGGAACTTCATTTAATTCCTCAACAAACACCGCTCCCCGCTGTTTTAAGCCTTCAACAACAAAACGGTTATGCACCACTTCATGGCGTACATAAATTGGCGGCTGGTATAGCTCTAATGCTCGTTCGACGATGCTGATGGCGCGATCAACTCCGGCACAAAAGCCACGAGGATTCGCTAACAATATTTTCATGTTATTGCTCATGAGTTAAAAAATCTAATTAAGGGAAGAACACTAATCGACCGAGATAATATCGACATCAAATATCACATCTTGTCCAGCCAGTGGATGGTTAAAGTCAACCGTGACAGAGTCGCCTGCTATCTCAGTAATGATGCCAGGAATTTCCACACCATCTGGGCCACTAAAAGCCATTATCGTGCCAACATCCACCTCGTTATCACCGACAAATTTTGCTCTGTCCATATAGTGGATAAGATCAGGATTGGGCAAACCAAAAGCATCTGGTGCAGACAAGGCTATTGCTTTCTGCTCCCCCGCTTTCATTCCTAACAAACAGTGTTCAAAGTTATCGCTTAAACTACCATCGCCGATGATAAGTTTTGCTGGCTTACCTATATTATGGGTACTATCGGCTACAGAGCCGTTTTTCAATTTAATGGAAAAATGCAGAGTGACTGCTGAGTTATGGGTAATGGTTGTCACGTTAGGCTTCCTTCACAAAAAGGAGACAAAGACTGAATCGCTTGTCTATTTTATTTATTATACAACGCCTTTCTAACAAAAAGCGCCGACCGAATCAACGGACGACGCTTAAGGTTATTCGATTAATATTCAGCAAACTTAATGCTTTTTACCACGAAAGCTATCCAATACAATCATGGCCGCACCAAGGCAGATGGTACTATCGGCTAAATTAAAAGCAGGCCAATGGTAAGTTCCCCAATAGAAATCGAGATAATCGACCACAAAACCGTGTACCACTCGGTCAAACACATTGCCCACTGCGCCACCAATGATCAACGCATAAGCAATATTGTTCCATTTTTCTGTGGCAGGTAAACGGCGCATCCAATAGGCTAATAATCCTACCACGATCACCGCGATACCGCTAAAGAACCAACGCTGCCAACCGGCTTGATCACTCAAAAAACTAAACGCGGCACCGTAGTTGTGAACGTAAAGCAAATTAAAGAACGGGAGAACTTCAATTCGGTTAGCCCACCCATAGCCCATTTCCTTCATGACTAGCAGTTTAATGCCAATGTCTGCCAAGAAAATGAGCAGCGCTAGCCATAGCCAACGCACTCCTGATTGTTTTAATGAAAATGCTTTTTGAGTCATACTCTCGCCTTGAAATTAAGCAAACTGACGCTGCTCGCCTTCACCTTCCACGTTAGACACACAGCGACCACAAATGGTTTCATGGCCTGAAATTGTGCCTACATCAGCAGTATAGTGCCAGCAACGTTCACACTTCTCAGCGTCGATTTTGCTCACTTGTACGAACAAGCCATCAATCTCAGTCGCTTGGGCCGCATCAGTCTGCTCTTCTAGTGCTTTTACTGTGGCTTTAGAGGTCAACAGCACAAACCGTAACTCGTCATGGAGTTTATTGAGTTTTTCCGCTAATGAAGGCTTGGCAAAGAGAGTCACTTCTGCTTGTAGCGAACCACCAATGATTTTTTCACTACGGGCATTTTCCAACAATTTATTCACTGCACCACGGACTTCTTGGATATCACTCCAAAATGCACTGCAGAGCGGTTCATTTTCATCTAAAGCAAACAAGTCTTGATACCACTCGCTGACAAAAACAAATGAACTGCGTTTTTCACCATTCGCTTGTAACTGTGGCATTGCGTTCCAAATTTCATCGGCGGTAAATGACATGATCGGTGCCATCCAACGCACTAACGCTTCAACAATATAATAAAGTGCGGTTTGACAACTACGTTGTGCATGCCCCCCACGCTTCGCAGTGTATTGACGGTCTTTGATCACATCGAGATAGAAAGACCCCATTTCAATAGAACAAAAGTGCATCAAACGCTGAACTACCGCGTGAGTGTTGTATTCTTCATACGCTTTAATAATTTCCTGTTGCGCAGCTAAAGCCCTTGCAACCGCCCAACGATCCAAAGCCACCATTTGTTCAGCGGGTACCATATCTGTCGCTGGGTTAAATCCATTCAAGTTCGCTAAGAAGAAACGAGCGGTATTACGAATACGACGATAGGCGTCCGCACTGCGTTTTAAAATTTCGTCGGAAACGGCCACTTCGCCGGTATAATCGGTTGAAGCAACCCACAAACGTAAAATATCGGCACCTAATTTATTGGTCACATCTTTCGGCGCAACCACGTTGCCAATCGACTTCGACATTTTTCGTCCTTGTCCATCCACCACAAAACCGTGAGTCAAGACCTCTTTATAAGGTGCTTTACCTTTCATGGCGACCGATGAAATCAGCGAAGATTGGAACCAGCCACGATGTTGATCAGAGCCTTCTAAATACATATCGGCTTGAGCACCGTGAAATTCTGATCGATTGTCTACAACCGCATAGTGAGTGACGCCGGAATCAAACCAAACATCTAGCGTATCGAGCACTTTTTCGTATTGCTCAGCATCGCTACCTAAGATCTCTGTTGTATCAAGATCCCACCATGCTTGAATGCCTTTTTGTTCAACCAACTGCGCGACTTTTTCAATCAGTGCTGGTGACTCAGGATGCAGCTCGGCTGTCTCTTTATGAACAAATAGTGCAATCGGTACACCCCATGTCCGTTGACGAGAAATACACCACTCAGGACGACCTTCAACCATACCTTCAATTCGGCTTTGACCCCAGTCCGGCATCCATTTCACGCCTTTAATTTCACTGAGCGCTTGTTCACGTAATCCGGCTTGATCCATCGACACAAACCACTGCGGAGTAGCCCGGAAGATGATAGGGGTTTTATGACGCCAGCAGTGTGGATAACTATGCTCATAAGCATGGTGATGTAACAGCGCGCCTCGTTCTTTTAGAACCTCAACCACAGCATCATTGGCTTTGAATACATGCTGACCGGCAAACAGTTCTGTATCGGGCAGATAAACACCGTTAGAACCGACAGGGTTAGCGACTTCCAAACCATATTTTTGCCCAACCGCAAAGTCTTCTTGACCATGGCCAGGAGCAGTATGTACCACCCCTGTCCCTGATTCTGTGGTGACATGATCACCTAAAATGGCAGGCACAGTAAAATCGTAGAACGGATGTTGGTATTGAGTTAGTTCAAGATCGGCACCTTTCGCAAAACCAAGATTATGGAAATGTTCAATACCCGCACGATCCATGACCTCTTTGGCCAGCTCTGCAGCAACAATGATGCGTTCAGCCTTTTCACCTTCAACTTGGATCAACACATATTCAAGATCGTCACGCAAGCAAACGGCACGGTTTGCAGGTAAGGTCCAAGGTGTAGTGGTCCAAATAACAATGGATAGTTCACCTTGTCCAGCATGATCTTGCGCTAAGTTAAATTTACTGAGCACCGCTTCGGGATCAACGGCTTTAAAGCGCACATCAATAGACGGAGAAACTTTATTTTTATATTCCACCTCCGCTTCAGCCAGCGCCGAACCACAATCAGTACACCAGTGCACCGGTTTAAAGCCTTTGAGTAGGTGGCCGTTATCAGCGATTTTCCCGAGGGCACGAATAATGTTCGCTTCGGTTGCAAAATCCATAGTGCGATAAGGTTTATCCCACTCGCCCAAAACACCGAGCCGCTTAAAGCTTTCTTTTTGGCCTTCCACTTGTCCTGCGGCATACTCACGGCACTTTTCACGAAACTCCGCCGCAGTCACTTTTTGACCCGGTTTGCCGACTTTTTTCTCAACCATCAATTCAATCGGTAAACCATGACAATCCCAACCGGGAATATAAGGGGCATCAAAACCTGATAGCGTTTTGGATTTAATGATAATGTCTTTAAGAATCTTATTGAGTGCGTGACCAATGTGGATATCCCCATTGGCATAAGGAGGGCCATCGTGCAGTACGAATGATTTTTTGCCTTTTTTAGCTTGACGGATTGCTCCGTATAGATCTTCTTTATACCAACGTTTTAGCATTTCTGGCTCACGTTTAGCCAGATCGCCACGCATTGGAAACCCTGTTGCAGGTAAGTTCAGGGTATCTTTATATTCACTCATCGATTCTTAATTCCGTTCTATTGGGCGAAGTTAGACATTATGTGCATCGGTGGAATCAACCGACTCACTGTAAAGCTGACGCAGCCACACCCTAGCAGCCTCAGCATCCAATTCAATTTGTTGCTTGAGTACCTCAAATGACTCAAACTTACGTTCATCGCGTAACTTATGTAACAACGCGACTTCGAGCTGTTTTCCATACAAGTTGCCTTGAAAGTTGAATAAATGCACTTCCAATTGCTGGCGAACTCCATTCACTGTCGGCCGTTGACCAACATTTGCCACACCAGCAATCGGGCATTCTCCCAAGCCATATGCTTGCACCACATAGACACCGGAAACCGGAGAAACACATCGTTTTAGTGGGATATTTGCAGTCGGGAAACCGATGGTACGGCCTAATTTTCGACCGTGAGAAACTCGCCCACTAATACTGTAATTTCTTCCCAGCATACTAGCAGCGAGAGGAAGTTCATCGGCGGCAAGCGCTTCCCTTATCAAGGTACTACTGACTCGTGCTTGTTCAACACAAAAACTGTGTGTATTCACCACCTCAAAGCCGTACTCTTTTCCAGCTTGACGCAGCATAGCAAAATCGCCCTTACGACCTTGCCCGAAACGAAAGTCATCTCCTACTACCAGAAACTTAACACCCAATTGGGTGACCAACAAGTCACGAATAAACGCCTGAGCATCTAAATTGGCAAAATGATGATTAAAATTGACACACAACAAGCGATCAAGCTCTAATTTCCCCAATTGAACAAATTTATCTCTCAAACGGGTTAACCGAGCAGGCGCACGCTCCTTTAGAAAAAGCTCCATCGGTTGCGGTTCAAACGTCATCACCACTGAGGGCAAATTCAAGTACTTCGCTTGCTTAGAGACCTGACTTAATACCTTTTGATGCCCCAAGTGTACTCCATCGAAATTACCGATGGTTAAAACACAACCGTAATGATGAGGCTTAATGTTATGAATACCGCGGATCAATTCCATTGCAATACGCTTAAAACCTATTGTTCTCAATTATATGGGTGTAAAACTGGCGGATTATACCTTAACTATCCCTCTTCTGTCGCTGCTTTTAGGTCTTTTAATCGAGTGCCAAACACGAGAGCACTAAGAAGATATGCTAATGCACCAAAGACAATTAGCCCCGTTAAAGTGAGTATTCGTTGTGGAAGTCCCCACGTTAACCAAACTGACATCGTATCCAACTGCCAATAGATGGCAGTCACCATCACTACGCCAGCAAAAAGCAGACGAATGACAAATAACACCGTTTGACGACTCACTCGATACACACCTTGGCGATGCAAGCCTCGATATAAAAGAGCCATATTAATAAAGGCAGAAAGTGCTGTAGCTGCTGCGAGTCCGACATACCCATAAAACCAAGCAAAAATCGCATTAAAAACAATATTACTTAACATCGCGATAATGCCATAACGGACCGGTGTTTTGGTATCTTGCCGAGAGTAATAGCCAGGAGCTAACACCTTAATCAGCATAAAATTTAGTAAACCTGCAGAATAAGCCAATAAAGATAACGAAGCTTGCTGTACATCACTCGCGGTGAATTCGCCACGCATGAAGAGCACCATCAGCATCGGCTTAGCTAACACCATTAAACCAAGCATCGCGGGAATTCCGAGCAAAATCACCATGCGAACCCCCCAATCCATGGTTTTCGCAAACCCAGCTTGCTCGGCATCAACATGGTTACGAGACAACGCGGGTAAAATAACCGTTGCGATAGCAATGCCAAACAAGCCTAGCGGAAATTCTAATAAACGATCAGAGTAATAGAGCCAACTGATCGAGCCCGTTTGCAAAAAACTGGCAACAAAAGAGTCAAATAACAGGTTAATCTGACTGACAGAAACACCAAACAAAGCGGGGATCATCAAGGTGCGAATTTTCACTACGCCAGGATCTCGCCAGCCCCATTGGGGCTTAACCAGCATGCCAGCTTTAATTAAAAAAGGCAGTTGAAATAAAAATTGCACCAAACCGCCTAAAAAGACTCCGATGGCTAACCCGACTTCAGGTTTGGCTAAATTGGGCGAAATATACCACGCTGATAAAATCATCATCACGTTAAGAAAAACCGGCGTAAAGGAAGAAACCGCAAATTTGCCTAACGTATTGAGAATCGCCCCAGATAAAGCCACAAAAGTGATAAACCACAAGTAAGGGAAAGTCATTTTCAGCAATAAACTGGCTAACTCAAATTTTTCCGCGGCAGGCCCACCATGTAGCCAATCCAAAAACCAACCTGCACCAAATAGTGCTGTTACGACACCAGAAAAAACAATACCAAGCAGCGTCACCACCGTAACTAAAACACCTAAGGTTCCTGATACTTTAGCAATCAATGCTCGGGTTTTTTCTTTGTCCCCAGAAGCGTGATATTCCGTTAATACGGGAACAAAAGCCTGAGAAAACGCGCCCTCAGCAAATAAACGGCGTAAAAAATTAGGAATTCGGTTAGCGAAAAAAAACACATCCGCGCTAGCTCCGGCTCCCATTAGGTTTGCCACCACCACATCACGAACTAATCCCAAAACCCGGGAAATAAATGTCATAGCACTCACAATAATGCCTGACTTGAGTAAGCGTTTACTCACAGTAACCTCGAAAAATAAGCGAAAATACTCGACCAATGACTGACAATACTGAAACAGAAAACCTCATAATCAAAGTTTCATCCTCGATAAACCTCAGTCACTTTATTAACTTAGTGATTATCTCCTGATATGAAGTCGCAGAATGTCAGCGTAAGATCCGGATAAGTATTAGCATTGGTAAAAAAATACTGTTAGAATCCACGCCATCTTAACCGTGAAGACCTTGTGATACCAAACTTGTTTGGTTTAGACGGGTTTTTGCACAAATCATTTGACATTTAAGTGCAAATAAGGGATATTTCCGGCCCTTAAATTGTCACCGAACTAAAGTTTTTGGGAGTTAGACCCTTGGCAAATAACAAATCTGCTAAGAAGCGCGCTATCCAATCTGAAAAACGTCGTCAGCACAATGCTAGCCGTCGTTCAATGATGCGCACTTATATGAAAAAAACTGTTGCTGCAATTGCTGCTGGCGACAAAGAAGCTGCAACAGCTGCACTAGCAGTCGTTACACCTATCCTTGACCGTATGGCAACTAAAGGCCTTATTCATAAGAATAAAGCAGCTCGCCACAAGTCTCGTTTCTCTGCAGCAATCAAAGCTCTATAATTGAGTGAGATTTCTCAGTGATAAAAAAACCGGCTAAAGCCGGTTTTTTATTTATCTATTTTTTATACTTTTCAGCTAAACAAACTGCCACATATCTTAATTAGTGAGCACAATACAAACGATGCAACAGCTCAATCATCGCTTTTACTTCATAACTGCTTAACGTATAAAACACGGTTTGCGCTTCTTTGCGCGTTTCAACTAAGCCATCCCTTCTTAGCCAAGCCAAGTGCTGTGACAATGCCGACTGGCTCAACTCTAACTTTCCACACAACTCGCCAACAGAAAGTTCCTGATTGTGTAATAAGCAAAGAATTTGCAGCCGCCTCTCATTTGCCATGGCTTTTAATAACGCCACTGCTTGTGTGGAGTTCTGTTCCATTTGTTCTAGGTTCATGAGCAAGCCTCTTTTCGATCACCACTTAAGCTACCCCATACCCACATACTGTTTGACCGACTCAAACACAAGGCGAGTTAATCACACCTTACTGCTCTAACTTTTTCGTCACAGGCAATACACTTAGAGGAGTAAGTGAACAGCTACAGAGGGACACTTAAATTTATCGGGCAGTTAGTATAGCGACAAACACCACCTTATCCAGCCGCCCGAGCTGGCAGATAGTAATCTATTTGTTAACAATAATATATACCAAATTTGCAGCAAGGTTTTGAATCTACGGTGCTCAAAACCATTTCTTTTTATTCAAAGAAATGGTGAAAATCTGCATCACATACACTTTTTACGGCCGGATGTTGAATCATCCGTTCAGCAAAAATCACGTAGTACTCTTCTTTTATTTCCTCAATTTGACTAATTAAATGCAACGTTCCTTCTTGTTCCATTTCTGATCGCAAAAGTAAAGGAGCCATAAAAATCACATCAGGATGGTACAAGGCAAACGCTTTCATCAATGCGGCATCATCAAACTCACCCAACACATTCGGCTGTAATCCTTGCCGTTCAAACCATTGATGAACTTTACGTCCCATGGCTGTCCGGCTGCCCGGTATCAATAATTTTCGATGAGCTAGAATCGCGGCATAATCTTTTTTATCGACTTTGCTGCTGGCGAATAACCCCATATGACTTTCACCTAGCTTTTTACTAAACAAACCGGGGCTTTGACTTGAATCGACAGGACAATCAGAAAGAATCATATCTAATTTATGCTGTGAGAGCTGTTCAAGGAGTAATTCATGGGTCGACTCAAAGCAACGTAAGTGAATTCGGTTGTCTTCTGGCACAGTCGTCATCAATATCTTACTCACTAAGCGCTTAGAAAGTGCATCAGCGACTCCCACATCAAATAGGACATTAGAACGTTGGCTGTAGTTAACGATATCCAGCATTTCATAACTCAGGCCAAACATGCGATCGGCATATTTAAAGACTAACTGGCCTAATTCGGTCGGCTCGATACTACGACCATTCCGTTTTGTCAATTTACCGGCTAGCCTATCTTCCAATGCTTTGATTTGTCCTGTCACCGTTTGCGGCGTTAGAAATAAAGCTTCAGCAGCTTTTGTGACTGAACCTTGTTTACACACCATCCAGAAATAATAAAGGTGATTATAGTTGAGATGCGACATAGGATAAGCTTCAGCATAAAAATGAGGTTTTAGTTATAACAAACCTCACGACAGACCACAAACCCTTCGTTAAAACCGATAAATAAAACCAAAAATAATGATTAAAACGAAAAAGAACCCCCCAATTGTCATATAGCTGAAATTTGCTAGCCAAAGAGTTGAGAGAAAAACACGCTTGCTTATCTCAAAAAAAACCATGAAATTCAAAAAGATAAAATAAAAATAAAAATAAACCGGGTGAGATAACAAAATCACCACTGAATCATGTCGCTGTCATATTAATGCAATATTCCCACTCTACTATCACGCACAGATTCAACAACAGACCTGTGATTGTCATTCGGTCAATGGAGAAGCCCATGTTAAACCAAGCGATATCAACAAGGTATTCAAGCGAAGCAACTGCTCGCTGGCTACGTTGGATAAACTTGGCCTTTATGTTGTACTTACTATTACTCGCCGTTGCGATGGTCGGGAGTGGATTTAAATGGTCCGTTGGAGAGCAAGCAAAAGCTCTTTTTGCATTTGCTTCACACCCTGTCGCCGGATTAATGATAGGGCTAGTTGCTACCGCTCTGATTCAATCATCGAGTACGGTGACTTCCATTATCGTAGGATTAGTGGCTGGTGGTTTACCTGTAGAAATCGCCATCCCCATGGTGATGGGGGCGAATATTGGAACAACGGTGACCAATACGCTGGTCAGTTTAGGACATGCCCATTGCAAGGATGAATTTAAACGCGCTTTCGCCAGTGCAACCATTCATGATTTTTTCAACTTACTCGCCGTACTGATTTTCCTGCCATTGGAAATGATGTTCGGAATATTAGAAAAGATCGCCTACTGGTTAGTCTCCCCTCTGATGTCAACAGGCAATATGAGCATCAAGGGGCTAGATTTTATTGGCCCTGTTACTAAGCCCATTATTAGTGCTCTGCAGTCCCAGTTAACTTCATTGGGTAACATTTGGGGTGGAGTCAGCATGATAGGGATCGGGATTCTAATTATTTTCTTTGCCATCTTAGCGATGGGAAAACTCATGAAAAAACTCATGGTTGGTCCAGCGAAAGATATTTTGCAAAAAGCTATTGGCCGAGGCCCATTGCATGGCATCGCCTCTGGAAGTATTGTCACAGTACTCGTTCAATCGTCTACCACAACCACTACCCTAATCGTTCCTTTAGTCGGCTCAGGCGTACTCAAAGTCCGCGATATTTACCCTTTTACTCTGGGGGCAAATATCGGTACTTGTGTCACAGCCTTACTCGCCGCTACCGCCGTATCAGGAGAATTTGCTGTTTTTGCTCTGCAAATTGCGCTCGTGCATTTAGTCTTTAACTTAATGGCAACGCTACTGATTTTTGGCATTCCATTCTTGCGAGAACTTCCTCTCAAAGGAGCGGATTGGATTTCTGATTGTGCGATTAAAAATAAAGCCTCGGTAGCGGCCTATTTACTGGCTGTCTTCGTTGTGTTACCTGGCTCAATACTTAGTTTAACCACCTAATATAAGAATGAGGTTAATAAAAAGCCGCCGTATCATAGCAACGGCGGCTTTTTCGTCTTCACCCATCAAAAAATTATCTAACCTATTTGATCGGTAAAAAGAAAATGAGTAACAAGCATGCAATCACACCACTGCAACGTCGAGTAGAACCCGACCATTATACTGAAAAGGGATATTGAATGGCATCGTGATGCTGATAACCCGTGACTTCAAAGTCATCTAATGTCACCCAAGTTTCTAAATCTTCCAGTGAACGAATTTCAGGATTAATGTTAAAACGAGCAGCGCCAAAGGGTTCGCGCTTTAGTTGTACATCACGCATGAGGGCCAATTGGTCTTCATAGATATGCGCATTGACAATTTTATGATACGCCTGACCGGGTTTTTTACCGGTTATCTGTGCCATTAAAGCAAGAAACACATAGACTTGAACCATATTAAAGTTCAAACCTAGCGGTACGTCACAGGAGCGTTGAGTGCTATTTAAGTACAAGGTGTCGCCCAGCAAAGAAAAATGATGGCTGTACATACAAGGCCGCAAACAGCCCATATCAAATTCACCGGGATTATAAAAATTGAGTATTTCTCCGCGGTCATCAACACCATGGGTCAAATCATCAACAATCTTCCTCAGTTGGTCGACCTGTCCACCATTAGGCTTCGCCCAAGCGCGACCTTGGACGCCATAAACTCGCCCCATATCATCCTCACCTTTTCGATAAGGATTATTCAACCAGTCATGGTTTAAGTTGGCATTCGCATCCCACGTTTTGGTTCCTAAACGACGGAAATCAGCAGCATTATCGTAACCCCGAATATATCCAAGTAATTCTGCCACCGCGGCTTTCCAAAAACTTTTACGTGTCGTGACTAATGGAAACTGATTATTGGCCACATCATAAGTTAAATCCGCATTAATGACGGTTAGACAGCGCTTACCGGTACGTTCATTTTCAACCCAAGCGCCTTGTTCCACAATTCGCTGGCAAAGGTCTAAATACTGCTTCACTTCAAGCCCTTATTTCTTTTGAGGTGTATCTTGATAGACTTGGCGTTGATACGCCCAAAACATGAGTAGTCCACCGATAATAATCATTGGTGTGGAAAGAATTTGCCCCATGGAGATGATGTCACCAAACAAGCCAAGTTGTACATCCGGCTCACGAACAAATTCAACCAAGAAACGAAATGTACCATATCCGATCAAAAATAACCCAGAAACTGAGCCTAGAGGGCGTGGTTTTTTGATAAACCAATTTAGAATAAAAAATAGGATAACCCCTTCTAATGCTAGCTCATACAATTGGGAAGGATGACGAGGCAGTGGCCCGCCATTCGGGAACACAAATGCCCACGGCACGTCGGTCACTCGGCCCCAAAGCTCGGAATTCATAAAATTACCTAACCGCCCCATACCCAATCCGAACGGAACTAAGGGAGCAACAAAATCCGCCACCCCAAAAAAAGTACGCTGATGTTTTCGCCCATACCAGAACATCGCCGAAATGACCCCCAATAAGCCACCATGAAACGACATTCCTCCGGTCCAAACTTTAAAGAGATATAGTGGATCAGCTAAAAATAGATCAAGGTTATAAAACAGCACATATCCAATTCGCCCACCAATTACCACACCCAAAAAACCGGCAAACAGCAGATCGGAAACCTGCTCTCGTGTCCAACCACTGCCCGGTTGATCAGCACGGCGATTGGCCAGCCACATGGCAAATAGAAAGCCAAATAAATACATCATTCCATACCAACGTACAGAAAGTGGGCCAATGGAAAACAACACCGGATCGATGTTCGGAAAAGTTAAATATCCCTGAGACATAAATGACGTTCTCTTATTTTTAAGAATAAAAACATTATTGCAGCAACATGGTTAGCGCAACAAACATGAGGAAAATAGCAAAAAAACGCTTCAACGTCGCCGTTGGCAGCCGAGTGGCTAATTTCGCACCGACACGAGTAGTTAACATCGAAGTAGAAGCAATCGCTAATAAGGCGGGAAGGTAAACATAACCAATACTGTAATCGGGTAAATTTTCTAGATGATAGCCGTGCAAAATAAAACCCAGCATCCCTGACATCGCAATCATTAAGCCACAAACCGCAGACGAGCCCACCGCCTTTCTCATTTCAATGCCATGACGATTTAAAAAGGGCACAGTAAGAGAACCACCGCCGATGCCTGCTAACGTAGAGATAATACCAATAACGGTACCAGACAAGGTGGTCACCCAAGCTTTCGGCATCGGATGATTTGAGCGCGCTTGGATAGAAATCACCATTTGTATGGCAAGCAGTAAGACAATCACACCAAATACTTTGGGTAGATAATGGCTAGGGATCCACTCTGCCACGCCAGAACCTAAAAACCCACCAAGCAAAACTCCGGGTAACAAACATTTAACAACGAACAGATCAACATTACCTAACTTAAGATGATTAAATGCTGAAGAGGCTGATGTAGCAATAATGCTGGCTAAAGACGTCGCGAGCGCCAAATGCATAACAATATCCGTTGCAATCCCAGCCTTAGGTAACAACCACAATAAAGCTGGCACCACGAGTAATCCCCCGCCGATGCCTAGCAAGCCAGCCAATAAACCCACAATAACGCCGAGTATGACCAGTAGAGCAATTAATTCGATTCCCACATTATATTCCTATTTCTTTCCCGCACGAATAAAGCCGGCAAAACCCAAACTTTCAAAATGAACCTGCATCATATTGTAAATGTCATGCCCATAGGATTGCATTAAGGCTTTCTGGGCTAATAACTGCAAGTCGCTACGCGCTGAGTGGCGAACTAAATACTTCACCTTAGCAACATTAGAAGCATTCATGCTTAACGTTGTGTAACCAAGACCGATCAATAACAACGCACCGATAGGGTCGCCCGCTAACTCACCACATACACAAACCGGAATCGAATATTGCAGACAAGTCTGTTGGATCTGTTTTAAAGCCATGATCACGGCTGGATGCATCGAGTCATAGACATCAGCAACGTGAGCATTGTTCCGATCAACGGCTAATAAATATTGCGTTAAGTCATTGGTACCAACAGATACAAAATCAATTTTATTGGCTATCATCGGTAGCAAGTAGAGCATTGATGGAACTTCGAGCATTATTCCTATTTTAGGCATCACAATACTGGCATCCAACTTGACCGCTTCTTGGTAAGCTTGCTGGATTAACGCATGAGTATCATCAAGTTCTTTTGCGCCAGAAACCATAGGCAATAAGATCCTAAGATTATGATGCTCACTATTCGCCCGCATCATCGCACGCAGTTGAATAAGAAAAATATCAGGATGATCAAGAGTAAAACGAATACCTCGCCAACCAAGAAACGGATTGTCTTCTTCGATTGGTAAATAAGGCAGAGGTTTATCACCTCCAACGTCTAAAGTTCTCATCACCACAGGGCGATCAGGATAAGCATCCAGTACTGCTCGATATTGTAAAATCTGTTCTTCTTCAGATGGAAAGCGATGCTGCAGTAAAAATGAGATTTCGGTCCGATATAGCCCAATGCCATCAATGCCTTGATTAATAGCAATGTTAGTATCGGCACTTAACCCTGCATTCAATAACAGCTCAATACGTGTTCCATCTTGGGTAAAGGCTGGTTCAAAAATCGCCTCATTGACCATTTTTGATAGTTGCAGTTCTTCATATGCTAACGCCCGATACTCGGCTACAATCTGCTTTCCTGGTGAAATAAACAGTTTACCGCTGTACCCATCAACAATACCTCTTTTACCATTGATCTGCTTTAGGTTTAGCGAAACCCCCATAATGGCAGGTATACCAAGTGCACGGGATAAAATCGCAGCGTGTGAATTGGCCGCTCCCTCCAACGAGACAACCGCTAATAATTTATCTTTTGGTAATGTGGCCAAAATAGAAGCGGTAAGCTCACGAACAACCAAAATAATCGGTTTCTCGAGCTGCTGCTGCTCATGCTCAGTATTATAGAGAAAATAGAGTAGACGCTGGCCAAGCTCTCGAATATCTTGTGCTCGCTCACGCAAATACGCATCCGACATACGAGCAAACCGATTAGAGTAACTTTCAACGACCTGACGTAGAGCCCAATCTGCTCGGTCTCCTTTTTGGATCTGTGCTTTTAAATCATTGCCCAGCATGGGATCATTGAGTAAATGAGTAAAGAGATCAAAGATGGCTAATGCTTCTTTATTGATATCGTTATCAAGTTTTTTTCTTAATTTACGAAAATCACTCAGTGCACTTTCCATCGCTCGAGTAAGCCAAGCTTGTTCTTTTTCTACATCAAGTGTTGATGCAGGGCAAACATCCACTAACTGTGGTTGAGAATCATCCCACCATAACTCGCCAATCGCCACTCCTGTTGACGCAGGAATACCGCTGATGGCCTGCTGCTTCTTAGCCAGTCGCCAATGCCCTTGTGTTTGAGCATAAGCAACAATTACCGCTAACTGAGCTGCTAACGTGACTAAAAAAGAGACTTCCATCTCACTAAATAAACGGGGAGATTTTTGCTGAACCACCAGCACCCCGAGCACTTGCTTACGATAGATAATCGGAGTGCCAAGGAAGGAATGGTAAACCTCTTCTCCTAATTGCTCAAAATATTTGAAGTTGGGATGCTGAGAAGCTTTGGCAAGGTTAATCGGCTCAGCTGTTCGCTTCACTAATCCCACCAATCCTTCGTCAAAACCGATATGAATTTTATCGCCTTTAAACTTCAAGCCTTGGGTCGCCATCAGCTCTAGGCGTCCCATTTCTTCATTAACTAAGTAGACGGTACAACATTCAGTCGCCATGGCACTGCATGTTTGTTTGACAAAAATATCCAACGCTTGATAAACGTCTTCAACTTTTGACACTTGTTCAACTATGTCCCTTAGCTGAGAAAGCATACTTATCCTCTTCGGTTTTTGCGCCTGCCTTTTATTTTCCGCTCTTTAAAAGGCATCGCTAAGGAGGCAAACTCTTTCATCGCGCGTCGATAAACATCACGCTTAAAAGACACGACTTGCCGAACTGGGTACCAATAACTAACCCAGCGCCAACCATCAAATTCAGGGGTACTTCCACGTTGCATGTTAATTTTTGACTCATCACATTCAATACGCAGTAAGAACCATTTCTGTTTTTGTCCAATACAGACAGGTTGAGAGTCCCATCGTACCAAGCGTTTTGGTAGTTTATATCTTAACCAATGACGGCTGGTCGCAATGATTTTGACATCTTTTTTGGTTAACCCAACCTCTTCGTAAAGCTCCCGAAACATCGCTTGTTCGGGAGACTCACCCTCATCAATGCCTCCCTGTGGGAATTGCCATGAGTGCTGTCCATATCGTTTCGCCCAGAATACCTGACCATGGTTGTTACATATCACAATACCTACATTGAGCCGGTAACCATCGCCATCTATCACTGGCAAACCTCTAGTAAAATCTTAATGATGCTGATTTTTCCACATATCCCCAACAGGAGCAAACGAACTCGTGTGATTCATGCGATATTTATGACTAAGGAAGACTAAAGGGTACTCTTTTTATCCTTCCAAATAGTTATCAACAAAAGAATGAGACTTTGAGCACATTTATTCACGTTTTCTGTGAATAACCATGTGCAGAAATAAGTGAACAAAATAAAATCGCTTTTTTTTCCATTTTTACATCCATAAAAAGTTGAGAAAATAAAAAACTAATTAATTTAATATCAAACAGTTAAATTAAACCACCCACGATACACACGTTAATGATTTGCCAAGATCATAAAAAAAACACAAATGTTCAAAGATCAACCAACCCTACGGTTATCCACACAGACACGCTGTAACAACGCATAAAATGGAAAAGATTATTGAAAAGAGGCCTTCTAAAGCCCTGTATATCTATCCACACTAGTCCAATCATTTATTCCCTTGATTATCCTGTGGATAACCCAAGCACAACGCTTTTCTTTGCTTTGAATAAATCATCAATACGATCCTTTTTAGGATCGTTTTTGTTATAATCGATATTTTTAGTTGTCAAGAATCCCATGAAACCTGAACCTAAGAGTGAACAAGAACTACTCGATAGAGCGCAACACATCGCGGGGCTGACATTTGCTGAATTAGCTCAACAAGCAATGATGGAAGTTCCACTTGATCTTAAAAAAGATAAGGGTTGGGTCGGTCAGTTATTAGAATGGCATTTAGGGGCAAGCGCGGGCAGTAAGCCTCAACAAGACTTTGCTAAATTAGGTATTGAGCTAAAAAGTATTCCGATTAGTTATACAGGAAAGCCCTTAGAAACCACGTTTGTCTGCGTTGCACCACTAACAGGTATCCAAGGATTAACGTGGGAAAATAGCCATGTGCGACATAAATTATCACGCGTTTTATGGATGCCGGTACAAGGAGAACGAGAAATTCCTTTGCCTGAACGACGTGTTGGATCGCCCTTAATCTGGAGCCCTTCGGCAGAGGAAGAAGCGCTGTTAAAAGCAGATTGGGAAGAATTAATGGAATTGATCGTGCTTGGGCAAATATCACAAATTACAGCCAAGCATGGACAAGTCTTACAGCTGCGTCCGAAAGCCGCTCACGGGCGTGTCAAAACAGAAGCTTATGGTGTCAATGGCCGTCCCATTCGAACCCTACCACGAGGGTTTTATTTACGAACTCAGTTCACAGCGAAATTACTAGCGCATTATTATGCTCTCCCCTGTTAGCCTTTATCTGGTTAATTCAAGTTTTTTCAGCTCTTGCATCAGGTGACCAACCACAAGATCTCGCTAAAATTTATTTTCACTAGAAGTGAGGTTCGCTTATAGTAACATTCTTGTAGCAAATCACTGACGTTGTACGAAAGCGATAGGCTTTTTCATCGCAACAAGGAAGTACTATGCAATATACCAAACTGCCACATTCCACCTTAGAAATCAGTAAAATTGGCTTAGGTACCATGACATTCGGTGAACAAAACAGTCAAGCCGATGCTTTTCAACAGCTTGATTACGCACTGGAACGTGGAGTCAACTTTATTGATACCGCTGAAATGTATCCAGTACCACCCAATGCTAAAACCCAGGGTAAAACTGAGCAATATATTGGTAACTGGATAGAAAAATCGGGTAAACGAGAAAAAATCGTCCTCGCGACCAAAATTGCTGGCCCTCGTAATGTTGACTACATCCGCGATAAAATGGCTCTCGATCACCGAAATATTCATCAAGCCATTGATGAGAGTTTACGGCGTCTAAAAACCGATTATATCGATCTTTATCAATTACACTGGCCACAACGGCAAACAAATAATTTTGGTCAACTGAACTACTCATACCCAGATACACAAGAAGAAGTTACGTTACTTGAGACATTAGAAGCGCTAAATCATCTCATTCGTCTGGGAAAAGTTCGTTATATTGGCGTTTCAAATGAAACGCCTTGGGGGTTAATGACTTATCTGCGTTTAGCTGAAAAACATGAACTCCCTAGAATGGTTTCGATTCAAAACCCCTATAACCTACTTAATCGTAGCTTTGAAATTGGTCTTTCCGAAATTAGTCATTTTGAAGGTGTTAAGTTGCTTGCTTATTCCCCTATGGCATTTGGCGTGTTAAGCGGTAAATATTTGCATAATGCTCGCCCACGCGGGGCGCGATGTACTTTATTTGAACGTTTTCAGCGTTACTTCACTCCACAAGGTATCGAAGCGACTCAAGCTTATGTCAATCTCGCTCAGGAATTTGGCTTAAATCCCGCACAAATGGCACTAGCTTTCGTCAACCAACAGCCGTTCGTCGCGAGTAATATTATTGGAGCCACTCAGTTATCTCAGCTAGAAAGTAATATTGATAGCGTAGAGATCACATTGGGTGATGAATTACTCTCCGAAATAACTAAAATCGCGACACTGTATTCAAACCCTTGCCCATAACAATATCCCGCAGAGTGAATTTAGCGATTCGCTCTGCTGATCTGCGGTTAGAACCTCTGTTGACCGGCGGTTAGAACATCGTCTCATGTTACAATCGTCTCATGTTACAATCGTCTCAGGTTATAATCGTCTCTGGCAATAAATGGTGCTTGTTAAGTAAACGGTACATTGTTGCTCGCGATATCCCCAATTCTTTTGCTGCATTGGATACTTGCCCAGCATGCGACTCTAATACTTGCAGTAACGCCTCGCGCTCCGAACGTTCTCGGATACTTTTCAACGTGCGTTTACTTTCAATACGTTTGGGTAGATCCAAGTGACATTGATCGAGCATGACCGTATCAGACATCAATACCACTCGTTTAATTTGATTCATTAGCTCTCGGACATTTCCCGGCCAGTGATAACGAGCCAGCAGATGTAAAGCATCCTCAGAAAAACTACGGGCTTGTGCGTTATATTCTTTGGCATACTCTTTTAAGAAATGGTTCGCCAATAATTCAACATCTCCGGCTCTATCTTTTAGGCTAGGCACCTGAATTCTCAGCACATTAATATAATGGTACAGCTCTTCATTAAAATCACCATCAATTAACGCCTTTTCAATATCCATAGAATGTGCAGCTAATATCCGTACATCGACTTGTTGAAAGCCTTGCGGTGTACTGACTTTTCCTTCTTGTAAAAAACGCAGCAAGTTCCATTGTTGATTCTTTGGCAGAGCAAGAATGTCATTAAGCAATAAAGTGCCGCCATGCGCTTGTAGCAGTAAAGCCGGAGTGGTTGCTGAGCGAGCGCTCCCAAACAGCTCCTGTTCAAATCTTTGTTCGGCCATCGCGCGACAATTGATGGTAATAAATGGCTTTTGTGAGCGAGCGGAGGTTTTGTGAATCGCTTTAGCTACGCTCTCTTTTCCTGTTCCGCTTTCTCCTGAGATCAAAATGCTGACATCAGTTGGTGCAATCCGTTTAATTTGATCGCGTAAGCGCTTCATTGCCACCGATTCGCCTACTAACCCCATGTCGGTATGTGCGCCATAATCTGGCCACACTTTTTTTTCTAGTTGGAGCATCCCTAACTGGTGACCAATGGTACTGAGCAACTGAGTGTCTGGAATTGGAGCGGTAAAAAAATCGATGCAGAAGTTGACGATAAATTGGCAAATCGTATCTGAACGAAGTTGAGATTCACGGATAAAAGCCAGCCAGCGAACCTGTTTATGACTACTGACTAAATTTGCCACGCCATTCAAGCTAAACTCATCGTGGCTCAGGTCAACAATACCAATACATGGCCCCACCTCGGAAAATATTTGATCGGCTTTGCGCAGATCAGCACATTGTTTACATTTCCAGCCTGCTTGCTCTAGCACTGATAACCACGGCTCATAAGTGCCTCCTACGACAATTAGCGAACCGGGAACACAACCCATGCGAAATTGAGTACCCATCAACTGGTTTCCTTATTCGTTTTTTATTTTTTATATTGCGCTACATTGGCGCGGAATTTATCGTCGTTACCTTAGTGGTACTCTAAAATAGAATCTGTATCACTATTAAGATTACACGATAAATCTCTCTGAATTGGATCAGTAAATTGCAGAAGTTTGATCTCAAAGGGAACTCTTTTCTTAGAAGAGCAAAATAAATAGAACGTTATACTTTTTCTGGTGGGGCATTCGCAGAGATAAAAAACATAAAAACCGCCTTTTGGCGGTTTTTATGTTGCTAAAACAATTACTGCTGAGGACGCATGGCTGGGAACAAGATAACATCACGAATAGTATGTGTATTGGTCAGTAGCATCACTAAACGGTCAATGCCGATACCTTGGCCTGCTGTTGGTGGTAAACCGTGCTCTAGTGCGGTAATGTAGTCCGCATCATAGAACATCGCTTCATCATCCCCCGATTCTTTCGCTTCAACTTGCGCTTTAAAGCGAGCATCTTGATCTTCTGCATCATTGAGCTCAGAGAAACCATTGGCAACTTCACGCCCACCAATGAAAAATTCAAAGCGATCAGTAAAGAATGGATTATCATCACTACGTCGAGCTAACGGTGAAATATCCGCAGGATAACCCGTAATAAAGGTTGGCTGCATTAATTTAGGCTCGGCCGTTTCACCAAAGATCTCTTCAAGAAGTTGACCACAAGTCCAGAACTCTTCCACTTCAACGTGAACCGATTTGGCAATCGACACCATAAGTTCACGATTTTGTATATCATCTTCTGTGAGCGCTTGGATTTGTGCATGATCTGGATTGTAGTGTTTAATCGCTTCAAACATGCTCATTCGCGCATATTCACCGCCAAACTCTACGGTTTCATCGCCATAAGGCATGGATGTTGAACCTAACACTTCCAAAGCAATAGTACGCAATAATTCTTCGGTGAAATCCATCAAGTCTTTGTAATCGGCGTACGCCATATAGAATTCCATCATAGTGAATTCTGGGTTATGACGAGGCGACAACCCTTCGTTACGGAAGTTTCGGTTAATTTCAAATACACGATCAAATCCGCCCACTACGAGACGTTTGAGATAAAGCTCCGGAGCGATGCGTAAGTACATAGGCATATCAAGTGCATTATGATGGGTGATGAATGGACGCGCACTCGCCCCCCCCGGAATCACATGCATCATTGGTGTTTCAACTTCCATAAACTGTTTAGAGATCATGAAATTGCGAATAGCGGACATCACTTTCGAACGGATCACAAACGCATGACGTGACTCTTCATTTACAATCAAATCAACATAACGTTGACGATAGCGCATCTCTTGGTCGGTCAGGCCGTGGAACTTCTCAGGTAACGGACGTAGTGCTTTAGTCAGTAATTCATACTCTTCCATATTCACATAAAGGTCACCTTTACCTGATTTATGTAAAGCACCTTTCACACCAATAATATCGCCAATATCTAATCCTTGATATTTTTCTTTCAGCGCTTTTTGAACTTCTTTCGAAGCATACGCTTGAATACGGCCAGACGTTTCTTGAATAACCAAGAATGGCCCACGCTTGGCCATGATACGGCCAGCAATCGCCACAACATGATTAAGGGCTTCTAACTCTTCTTTGCTCTTTTCACCGAACTTCTCTTGCAGATCACCCGCCAAGCTGTCACGGCGGAAGTCATTGGGGTGACCATTCGCCTTACAGCTCTTACGGATATGCTCTAACTTACTACGACGCTCTGCAATCAGTTTGTTTTCTTCTTGCGCAATTTGTGGTTGATTCGCTTCGTTTTGAACAGCATCAGTCATTTTGCATGTACCCTGTTTTATCGGTAAAAAGCTTATAGGCCTGATTTAAGGCTAGCTTCAATAAATTTATCTAGATCACCATCTAGAACCGCTTGCGTATTGCGATTTTCAACGCCAGTACGTAAATCTTTGATTCGAGAATCATCTAATACATAAGAACGAATTTGGCTTCCCCAGCCGATATCTGATTTGGCATCTTCATTCGCTTGTTTTTCAGCATTTTGCTTTTGTAACTCAAGTTCAAATAACTTGGCTCGTAGCTGTTTCATTGCCTGATCTTTGTTCTTATGTTGAGAACGATCATTTTGACATTGCACCACCGTATTGGTTGGAATATGAGTAATACGAACCGCAGACTCTGTGGTGTTAACGTGCTGCCCTCCCGCACCTGACGCACGATAAACATCAATACGTAGATCCGAAGGATTAATATCAACCGCAATGTTTTCATCAATTTCTGGATAGACAAAGGCAGAAGCAAATGAAGTATGACGACGACCACCTGAATCAAAAGGGGATTTTCGTACTAAACGGTGAACACCAGTTTCTGTACGTAACCAGCCATACGCATAATCACCGATAATACGCACAGTCGCCGATTTAAGTCCAGCAACATCGCCTTCAGAAACCTCAATGACTTCGGTTTTAAACCCTTTATCATCCGCCCAACGCAAATACATACGCAGTAGCATTGAGGTCCAATCCTGAGCTTCTGTACCACCCGAACCGGCTTGTAAGTCAATATAGCAATCTGAGGCGTCGTGATCGCCTGAAAACATACGACGAAACTCTAACTGTTCCAGTTTACTTTCAAGTTCACGTAATTCAGGTTCGATTTCATCAAAGGTTTCTTGATCATCAGCTTCAATCGCTAACTCAAGCAACCCTTCGACATCATCGACTCCTTGTTCTAATTGATCGATGGTTTCTACAACCGCTTGTAGTGAGGAACGTTCTTTGCCCAAAGCTTGCGCCCGCTCAGGTTCATTCCAAACATCCGGTTGCTCTAATTCTGCATTAACTTCTTCTAAACGCTCTTTCTTTGCATCGTAGTCAAAGATACCCCCTCAGGATTGTTGTGCGTTGCAACACATCCTGAATACGGTTTTTTATAGGATTGATTTCAAACATGTTGATTTTTGGCTTTATGAATAGAATTTAACCAAAGAATTCTACTGAAAAATGTGACGAAGATACAGGAAAAAATCCAGTCACGTTATCTCTTCTCTCGCTTCATTAAACTAGCAATATCTAATCCAAACCGCATGCGTCACCCAATAAAAAAGCGGATGAAAACCATCATCCGCCACTAATTTTGGTTAACCCTAGGGTCAACAGCCCTTAGATTATGCAGTGCTTTGATTAGAAGGCACTCGACAGACTTTACCCGCGACAAAAAACATACAGATTAAAGCGGTAAAGGAAGGCAGTACCCAGCCCATCCCAACATCAAATAAAGGCAACGCATCAAACATGGACACATCCAAACCGCAGACTTTAGCCGCATCGATCAAGGCAAATAAGAAAGCGACCAATGTCACCACACGAAAAGCCACTTGAGGATTGGGCATTTTATGACGCACAAAAGCCAGTACCACTAAAGCAATCGCCACCGGATACAAGGCCACCAAAACAGGAATAGAGAGTGCAATCAGTTGAGATAAGCCAACATTCGCAACCGTCGCACATGCGACACCATTAATGATTACCCAAGCACGATATGGAATTGGTGTTAAAGAACAGAAGTAGTCAGAACACGCAGAGATCAAGCCAATCGCTGTAGTTAAACAAGCCAACAGCACAATGGTCGATAAAACGATTTGTCCATAAGGGCCAAATAATGCTTGAACATATTGACTTAAAATAAAGCCACCATTATCTGCCCCTCCAGCAATAGCAGAGCTGGTCGCGCCAAGGTAAAACAAAGAAATATAGACTGAGGCTAAACCAAAAGCAGCAATAAATGCCGAGCTAATCAGATATTTCGTCGTCGCTTTCTGCTCGGTAATTCCTTTGCTACGCAATGCATCAACGATCAGCATACCAAACATCAGCGCTGCCAAGGTATCCATCGTGTTATATCCTTCCAAAAACCCTTTGGTAAATGGCTGGTTTATATATGGGCCACTGGCCGCCATCCATTCCCCTTGCGGATCAAGAAAAACACCGATAGCTAATACAATAAGGCCAACAAAAAGAGCCGGTGTTAACAATTTACCAATCAGATCAATCAAACGGCCTTGTGACCAAGAGAAAAACATCGCCACAGCAAAGAAGAGGATAGAAAAAATCGTGAGATGAAGTTGAGATGTCTCGGCAAACAAGGGACTAACGGCCATTTCATAAGCCACAAGCCCTGTCCGTGGCGTCGCAAAAGCAGGCCCGATGATAATAAAAATAAGCACAGCGACTAATGTGGCAATCTTAGCCGGTAGATCTTTGGTAAGATGATTCCAAGTTCCGCCAGCAATCGCTACAGCAATAATAGAGACAAGCGGTAAGCCAACGGCAGTGAGAAGAAAGCCGGTCATCGCTGAAAGTAAATTTTCTCCAGCTAATTGGCCGGCCAATGGCGGAAAGATAATATTTCCAGCGCCGAGAAAGAACGCAAAAAGCATAAAGCCTAACGCGGCAATATCTGTTAATTTTAACGTCTGTTTCACAGATAACCCTTAAATAAATATGTAATAGATGTTGTGTGTGCATTGAAAGGGAAGTCGAGCTTCCTCTAACTAATAAGACTGGAATAATGACGAACCTATCGACTTTTCGCAATAGCTAAGCAAAAAACACCATATTAATTTATCAATGGAGCCCAAAAGCAGTGTATTACACTATTTGTTAAAAATAATACAGAATCATATTTCAATTAAACTCCACTACAAATGGTCAACATATAGCATAAAACACCAAACAAATTCACAACATCAGAGAAAATCCTCTCATAATTCATATAACACCCGATGTTTATAAAAAAGCAGCGCAATGAAAAGTAACCCTTTTAAATTTAAACAGTTTTCGATTACTCAACAGCAATGTGGCATGCCAGTCAGTACTGATGGCGTGATGCTTGGAGCTTGGGCATTTACTCACTCTCCGAAACGGATTCTTGATATAGGTAGTGGCACAGGCTTACTTTCCCTTATGTGCGCGCAGCGCTTTGCTCAAGTATCTATCTGTGCTATCGATATTGATCCATTGGCATTCAACTCAACCACTCATAATGTGGCTCTTTCGCCTTGGCAAGAACGCATTGAGGTATGCCAACAAGACATACTGACCACTCTCTTTAGTACTCATTTTGACGGGGTCATCTGTAATCCGCCTTACTTCACTAGTGGAGAGATGGCGCACTCTTATTCACGAGCGCTCGCTAGACATACTCAGAACTTAACTCATTCAAGCTTAATTGATCGTTTAGCCGATCTATTAACTGAAGATGGTCGAGCTTGTTTTATCTTGCCAATTAAAGAAGGAAAATCATTTATTCAATTAGCCCAACAACAAGGTTGGTACCTAACACGATTATGTGAAGTCAGCCCGACGCCTTCAAAAGCAGTACATCGGTTACTATTTGAACTCAGTAAAAAAATGAGTCAAGTTGAACGCAGTAAACTGACGATCCATACTAAAAATGGGTATAGTGATGACTTTATAGCCCTGACTCGGGATTTTTATCTTAAGATGAAGTAATTAAAGATGTGATCTGACTAAAGATCCAACTATAATGTGCGCCCTTTATTTTAGACTATTCAGCCCCAGCCTTGCGGAGTACCCCAACTGTGACTAAAACCTTTGCTGACCTAGAACTGGATGCCAATCTTCTTGAAGCAATTGAAGAAATGGGCTTTCAACGCCCCACTCAAGTTCAAGAGGAAGCGATTCCCCATGCCCTGGACGGTAGAGATATTCTTGCCTCTGCACCAACAGGTACGGGTAAAACGGCGGCATTTGTCATCCCTGCACTGCAATATTTACAAGATTTCCCGCGCAAAAAAGGAGGCCCAGCGAGGATCTTAATCCTCACGCCTACTCGTGAACTTGCCATGCAGATCACCGAACAAGCTCGTGAATTGGCTAAATATACCCATCTTAATATTTTTACCATCACTGGGGGGGTTCAATATCAAGAGCATGCTGAGATTCTCGCCACGACCCAAGATATTGTCGTGGCAACCCCTGGCCGTTTGCTGGAATATATAGAAGCGGAACGGTTCGATTGCCGTGCCATTGAATGGCTAATACTTGATGAAGCTGATCGCATGCTAGATATGGGCTTTGGCCCTGTGGTTGATCGCCTTGCTTCTGAATGTCGCTGGCGTAAGCAAACCTTACTTTTCTCTGCCACATTAGAGGGGCGAGGAGTAGAAGGGTTTACTGCTGATCTACTCACTAACCCAGCAGAAGTTAACGCAGAACCACCGCGCCGTGAGCGGAAAAAAATTGCGCAATGGTATCACCGCGCAGACAATATGGAACATAAGCTTGAACTACTCAAAACCATTCTTACCCAACAGTCTGAACGGGCAATTGTTTTCTTAAAAACCCGTGAACGATTAGCTGAACTGCGTGCAGAACTCGAAAGAGCACAAATTGCTTGCGCTTGGATCCAAGGTGAAATGCCACAAGATCGCCGTAATAACGCCATCACTCGCTTTCGTGAGGGTGAGGTTAATGTCCTACTGGCTACTGATGTTGCCGCCAGAGGCATTGATGTGCCTGACATTAGCCATGTAATAAACTTTGACATGCCCCGTAGTGCTGATGTCTATTTACACCGCATCGGTCGAACGGCTCGCGCCGGTAAGAAAGGCAATGCTATTTCTTTGGTCGAAGCACACGATCAGCCGATGATGGATCGGGTCGCCCGTTATGTAAAAGAAGAGATTAAAGAACGATTTATAGAAGGTTTACGCCCTAAACATAAAAAGCCGACCTTCAAGAAAAAGAAAAAAGATGAAAAAAAGAAAACCGTTGTGAAAAAGAAAGCGACAAAGAAAAAAAAGTAACCCGCTCCTCTCAATAGCAAAAAGCCGATGCATCGTTCATCGGCTTTTTGCTTGTTTTTCTTGCTTAGCGCAATGCGTTTGACTCAAAGTGTAGTGCTGGAGCTCGCTTAAGCGGTCTCATTGCCAGTACTAACCATTATGCATCAAATAGGACAAGTAAAGATTAATGCTCACGCGTCGCTCGGAACAAAATCTCAGGTGCTCGTTCTTGCGCTAAATTCAGATTAACCATGGTTGGAGCGATATACGCTAAGTTATCCCCGCCATCCAACGCTAAATTACTTTGGTTTTTACGCTTAAACTCTTCCAGTGTCTTCGCATCGTCACACTCAACCCAACGCGCTGTCGCAACATTAACCCCTTCATAAATGGCTTCCACGTTATATTCCGATTTAAGACGAGCGACCACCACATCAAACTGCAATACCCCGACCGCACCAACGATTAAATCGTTATTTTGTAGAGGACGAAAAACCTGTACCGCCCCTTCTTCAGAAAGTTGCACTAGCCCTTTGAGCAGTTGTTTTTGTTTAAGTGGATCTTTTAAACGAATACGACGGAATAACTCAGGAGCAAAATTAGGAATTCCTGAGAATTTCAACGTTTCCCCTTGAGTAAAAGTGTCACCAATTTGGATGGTTCCGTGGTTATGTAGGCCAATGATATCACCGGCAAACGCTTCTTCGGCACGTGAACGATCCCCTGCCATAAAGGTCACCGCATCAGAAATGCTAACCTGTTTGCCCAAGCGAACGTGGTTCATCTTCATGCCTTGCTTATAAGTCCCAGACACGATGCGCATGAAAGCAATACGGTCACGGTGTTTCGGATCCATATTGGCCTGAATTTTAAACACAAAGCCGGAGAACTTATCTTCTGTCGCTTGCACCACTCGCTCATTGGCTTGGCGAGGTAAAGGAGAAGGTGCCCACTCGGTTAAACCATCCAGCATATGATCGACGCCAAAGTTACCTAATGCTGTACCAAAGAAAACCGGAGTTAAATCGCCGCTTAAAAATAGTTCTCGATCAAACTCATTTGATGCACCAAGCACCAATTCTAATTCATCCCGCAATTGCTGGGCCAGCTCACTACCGACTTGATTATCTAACTCAGGGTTATTCAAGCCAGCAATCACACGCACCTCTTGAATGGTATGCCCTTGCCCTGTGGCATAAAGAATGGTTTCATCCCGATGAATGTGGTACACCCCTTTAAACTCTTTGCCGCAGCCTATCGGCCAAGTCACAGGGGCACAGGCGATATTTAGCTCGTTCTCAACTTCATCCAACAGCTCCATTGGATCTCGAATATCACGGTCAAGTTTGTTCATAAAAGTGATGATCGGCGTATCGCGTAAACGAGTCACTTCCATTAATTTACGAGTGCGATCTTCAACCCCTTTTGCCGCGTCAATGACCATTAAGCATGAGTCGACCGCGGTTAATGTACGATAGGTATCTTCCGAGAAATCTTCGTGTCCGGGAGTATCAAGCAAATTGACCAAAGCATCACGATACGGGAACTGCATTACCGAGGTGGTAACCGAAATTCCCCGTTCTTTTTCCATCTCCATCCAGTCTGATTTGGCATGCTGGGCCGAACCTCGGCCTTTCACCGTTCCAGCTTTTTGAATCGCATTTCCAAACAGTAATACTTTTTCAGTAATGGTTGTTTTACCCGCATCAGGGTGAGAGATAATGGCGAAAGTTCGACGCTTAGCGACTTCGCCAATAAAAGGAGTATTAGACATGCAAGAAATCTTCTTTTTAAGGTCACTTCCGCCGAATGGCAGAAGTTGCCCTTTGAGTTCAAATTACCGAATATTCTCGCTGATCTTCACGATCGGAGCAACTAAACGAATCGAGTTTTCACAGCTTATTATTCAGGAGAAAAATAGAGGAGGAAACAGCAGCATTAATCAAAGAAAAAATAGCTCATAATGATCGCATCTTCTTTTCCTTGTGCGGTCGGATAATAATTAAACCGGCGATCAATTTCATTAAAACCTAATTGCTGATAAAGATGAAATGCTCGTTGATTACTCTCTCTCACCTCGAGCCAAGCACTTTCGGCCTTGCTTTGTTCACATTGCACTAAAAAATATTGGAGAAGCTGTTTTCCATACCCTTTTCCTTGCTCACTCGGCGCAATCGCAATATTAAGCAAGGTGACCTCCCCAACAATATTTTGTGCATAGTAATAGCCAACAACGCTCTGGTTAACCATCATCACTTGATGACAAGCTCCTCGGCTAGCGACATCTTCCAGCATATTTTTTGACCACGGATGACTGTGAGCATGCTGCTCGATATGCCAAACCTCTGCTAGATGTGCTGTAGAAAGTGGTAAAAATTGCATTGCCATATGGTTATTGTTCACTGTAAGAGCAAATTTGCTGCCATAAATCTCGTCGATAACGAGTATCGTTTTTAATAACACTTAAGGGGGGAGTGTGTAGCAAGTTGGCTTGAGCCGTCACTGACACCTCGCACCCGGCATACCAGATCCACGCCAAGTGAGTAAGATCCAATTGTGCTATGTGTTCAGGAAAAACCTGTCTAGCTTCAACTAACGTCACATGGAAAGACTTTAGCACTTTTTCTAGCCACAAAATTTCCGACTCAGAAGGAAAGGAGGGGGAGATCAACAATAGGCGGCAATCAGGATCAAGCGGCATTAATTGAGGCTGATAGCCCGCCAGTCGCTGTGGATGGACTAATTGCCAATATTGAATGCCCATCGCTTGTAAATACTGCTGCTGATCAACCATGATACTCTACTTCTCTTGTCAGTTGAGCGCATGCTAACAAATATCATCAACTCAGCTCAAGAGACTTATACTGACATCTATTGGGAAAATTCATCGCAATACTCGATGAGCCCTTGACGACCAGCAAAAGCATCCTCCCATAATTCGACCACTTGAAATGCTGACTCAACCTCAGGCCATGGGCAATGAAAACCATGCGACTTCGCAACACGGAAACCAAAGCGTTGATAGTAATTCGGGGCTCCCAATACCACGCACGCAGGATACCCCAACTCACCTAAGGAACTTAGCCCTTCATTGACCAGTTGAGCACCGATGCCTTGACAGCGATAATTTGTTTCAACGGCTAATGGCGCTAAACCTTGCCAGTTGAGATCTTCGCCATTCAACATTACCGGACTAAATAAAGCATACCCGACAATATCACCTTCATCATCACAAGCGACTAACGACAAAGTTCGACGACCATTTTCTCTTAGTTTCATCACTAAATTCGCTTCTCGTTCGGTGTCAAATACCGATTTTAATAAGCGATCGACCGCGAGGATATCCGCAGGAGCCTCAGTTCGAATAAGCATTTTCGACCTCATTGTGTCTATTCGGCGTTTGCATGCCTTTATGCACAAAATCAGCCAATTGGTGAAGTAAAATTTGTAGCGCTTGCGGTAATTGTTGCAAATCCACACTGTCCATCAAATTTTTAACCTCTAATCCTAATTCGGTATCCCCTTCAATCGATAAACGACGCTGGAAAAATAGTGTATCGGGATCTTCTTTACGCCCCGCAATTAAGATTAAATCATTCACATTACCACTAAAGCTCACATCTTCTTGTTGCGCTACATCGGCAACCAACAAACGCTCTTGTTGATAACTAATATACCAGTGCAATTTGAGATCACGAATTTCAACTTTCAACCATTTATCACTCAGAAACTCAAAATCACCCTCTTCCAATGCTTCTTGAAAGACCATTTTCAAGCCATCAAGTAAAAGTTTTTTTTGTATAAACTTCGGCAATAAATGGACTGGAGATCGCAAAATTGATGCTGCATTTTGAACGAGTTGGGTTCGAATCTTGTTTATCACGCGCGTTATCCGTTACCTTAGAATCATTGTTCATTATCATAATGGTTCGGCCAAGTCTCGTACCTGTTATGCATCAAAGAAAAGGAATTTTCTAAATATCAACGGGACGACTTCGCGAGGTTCAGATGAAAAAATTCTCAGTTGGAGATTTTTATGAAGCTTTCCAACCTATTGAATCAAAGTTATAGTTGATGAAATTTAGAAGAGTTAATCACTTTGTGAATACGACAGATTTTATAGGGTTGGTCACTTTTTAATGCCCACTCAACATCTACCATATTGGTTTAATAAAATAACCGCACATAGCCCAGTTTGGATCGCTATTTTTGATCGCCAACATCAGTATGTCTTAGTGAATGAGCGCTATGCTGAACTCAGTGGCTTGACTCCCTTTGAAATGGTGGGAATGGATGATAGACATATTTTTAATGAAGCGCTGTACCAACAGTTAAAGCCTTATTATGACCGTGCTTTTAACGGGGAAACATTAGAAAGCACAATCGAGATTGACTGGCTTGGTCTGACGACACACCTGCGTATTTTTCTTTCACCAATTTTTCATCAAGATCATCCAGACTATATTCTATTTCAGGCCATAGATGAGTCTGAAAAACACACATTGCAATGTGCGTTGGAAGAAGCGGAACAAAAATTTCTCGCTCTCAGCCAGCTGCTGCCCTGTGGAGTGCTACTGGTTGAAGACGACTATATTTTATCTGCTAACGCATCAGCCGCTCAATTATTAGGACATGCTGGACAGCTCAATTTACTCGGCGAATCACTGTCCCAGCTCTTTATCGATGAATCGACGCAGCAACCATTGACATCTTCTCTTGCCGATAGGCTGATGCAAGATTCGCTTTTGTGTGTCACTGGGCCTCGTTGTGGTGCTGCTCGCCGCGTACGACTCAGTGCAAAATCAACTTCACTGTTTCACCAGCCGGCACACCTGATTTTGATTCAAGATGCCGCGCCATCATCAAACATCACGAATACGGTTTCACACCATACTCACATTGATCAATTAACTGGCGTCAGTAACCGATTAGGGTTTACCAAGTGTCTCGACCATTTTATTGATAATCAAATCCCACTCATGATGCTCTATCTAGATATTGATAACTTTAAAAATATTAATGACTCACTAGGGCATCATATTGGTGATAAAGTCATCAAAGAAGTTTCTAGTCGATTACAGCGTATACTCCCTCCTCAAGCGGTATTAGGTCATTTGGGTGGCGATGAGTTTGGCCTGATTATTCCGGAGCCTGAACATGCCAAAGTGGGGGAAATGTTAGCCGATCGAATTATTCGCTTAATTAACCAACCTTTTGACCTTCACCATTTTAGTAAACGTTTAGCCTGTTCAATCGGCTGTGTACAATTTCCAGGAGATGGCAATAACGCTAGGGTGTTACTGCAAAATGCCGATACTGCCATGTATGAAGCAAAAGATCGTGGCCGTAATCGTTGGATCACCTTCAATAACCAAATGAATAAAGAAGCTCGCATGCGCTTATGGCTGGAGATTGAATTGCAGAAAGCGTTGCAACAAAATGGGCTTGAAGTTTGGTATCAACCCAAAGTGAATGCCCGTGATTTTAGTATCAATGGTGCAGAAGCACTGGTACGCTGGAAACACCCTATTGAAGGTTATATCAGCCCCGGTGCGTTCATCCCTGTTGCGGAAAAAGCTGGGCTTATTGAACACCTAGGGCGGGTGGTGATTCGAGAAGTTTTTGTTACCGTTAAGCGTTGGCAACAACAAAATATTTTACCCGGTAAAGTGGCTATCAATATTTCCCCAGAGCAATTTGGCAATACACAATTAATCCATCACTTAGAAAAATTACTACAACAAACCGGCGTTGATCCTAGCTGTATTACTTTTGAACTGACCGAAAGTGCAGTGATGAGTGACAGTCAACACACTTTACAAATGTTAAATGCGATCAAAAAGTTAGGTTTTTCATTGTCTATTGATGATTTTGGTACTGGCTATTCATCATTGGCTTATTTAGCCCGCTTCCCGATTGATGAATTAAAGATAGATCGCACCTTTATTACCGATATTGACACCCTTCCTAAGCAGGCCACGGTGGTGGAAAGCATTATTAAATTAGGCAAATCGCTCCATCTTGACGTGGTTGCCGAAGGCGTTGAAACAGAGCAACAGGCGACATTACTCTCCCACCTTCACTGTCATACCATTCAAGGGTTTCATTTTTATCGCCCCAAACCTAAACACGAAGTTGAGGAGCTATTTACTCAATATCGGCGCACACCTCTAAATATTGAATAGCGAGCAATCAAGGATAAAGTGACAGACTAAATTCGTGGCTTCGCACAATAAACCTTTATCGGTAAATAACAATTGAATGAGTGAAACCTGCCTTATATCAAGGAGTGGACCAACAACTCTTCCTAAAATATAAAAACTTTTCCTTTAAAAACAGTAATGAGCAATGGAACTACTCTGCCCCGCAGGTAACTTACCTGCCTTGAAAACCGCCATTGATTGTGGTGCCGATGCGGTTTACATCGGTTTTAAAGATGACACCAACGCCCGTCACTTTGCCGGTTTGAATTTTACTGGTAAGAAACTAGAAAAAGCGATCAACTATGTGCATGATCGAAATAAAAAACTACATATTGCACTAAACACCTTTGCCCACCCAGAAGGTTTCCAACGCTGGACACAAGCGGTTGATCAAGCTGCCGCTCTCGGGGTTGATGCTCTGATTATCGCTGATGTCGCCATTCTTGAATATGCAGCTCAGCGCTACCCTGACATTGAATTACATCTCTCGGTACAGGCCTCAGCGACTAATGTCAAAGCTATTGAATTTTATCATGAAAATTTCAATGTCAAACGCGTTGTCTTACCTCGTGTGCTGTCCATTCATCAGGTGAAACAACTATCACGCAATATTCCGAAAGAGGTCGAATTGGAAGTCTTCGCTTTCGGTAGTTTATGCATTATGTCGGAAGGACGTTGCTACCTCTCCTCCTATATGACCGGAGAATCCCCTAATACAGTCGGAGCTTGCTCTCCCGCCAAGTACGTTCGCTGGCAAGAAACAGAACAAGGCTTAGAATCTCGTCTTAACAACATCTTGATCGATCGCTATGCCTGTGGTGAAAACGCAGGCTACCCGACCCTATGTAAAGGGCGATTTCTCGCTGAACTTGATGGCGAGCAAAAACGCTATCATGCTCTAGAGGAACCCACCAGCTTAAATACATTATCGATGGTGCCTGAACTGTTTGCTGCCAATATCGCGTCAGTGAAGATAGAAGGACGTCAACGTAGCCCAGCTTATGTTGAACAGGTAACTCGCACCTGGCGAGCCGCCATCGATAACTACCTTGCCAACCCAGACCAGTATCAAGTAAAACCGGCTTGGGATGCTAGCCTTGCCAACGTCTCAGAAGGCACCCAAACCACACTTGGTGCTTATCATCGTCAATGGCAATAAATGAACAGGGAAAAACGCATGAAATACGCATTAGGCCCTCTGCTATACTTTTGGCCAAAAAACGATGTTGAAAATTTTTATCACCAAGCCAGTGAAAGCTCGGCCGATATCATTTATTTAGGAGAAACGGTCTGTTCTAAACGTCGTGAGCTAAAAGCCGCAGATTGGCTTGATCTAGCAAAGCAGCTCACCACTCAAGGTAAGGAAGTGGTGATTTCTACCATGGCTTTGCTAGAAGCACCGAGCGAACTCAATGTTATGAAAAAATACATTGATAATGGTGAATTTACGATTGAAGCCAATGATGTTTCTGCGATTCAGATGGCACACCAACAAAACGTTCCCTTTGTCGTTGGCCCTGCCATCAATTGCTATAATGCGCAAACACTCAAGATTTTTCTCAAACAGGGAATGGTTCGCTGGTGTATGCCGGTCGAACTTTCTCGTCAATGGCTCATCAATGTACTTGAGCAGTGTGACGCATTGAATATTAAAGATAAGTTTGCGACCGAAGTGTTTGCCCATGGTTATTTACCTCTGGCCTATTCTGCCCGCTGTTTTACTGCGCGTGCCGAAAATAAAGCTAAAGACGAATGCGAAACCTGCTGTATCCGTTACCCTACGGGGATTTCCGTCCAGAGCCAAGAAGGACAAGACGTCTTTAACTTGAATGGTATTCAGACCCAATCTGGCTACTGTTATAACTTAGTCAATGATTTATCCAGCATGGTAGGGTTAGTTGACGTTGTTCGCTTAAGCCCTCTCGGTGTTGAAACCTTTGAGCATCTTCAGCTTTTCCAAGCCAATGAGCGAGGCCAACAACCGCAATCGCTCACGAGCCATCACTGTAACGGCTATTGGCATCAAATTGAGGGGTTAGCTTTAGTTAATAATGAATTAGTTAATAATTAAAAAGCAGGCAGGCAGCATCGATAATTCATGATGCTACCGACCTCTATTGTACGTTTTTATTGGGTGCTTTTTGCCAGTTGAGCTTCGCGTAGATTCTGATAGATACGCCCTAACTCTAAGAAAGCGTAACGGTGTTCCACATACTCATAGACATTAAACGAGAGGGCCAGTTTATATAGGGAAATCGCATGAGCGTAGTTCCCTTGTAATTGATACCGCTTGCCTAGATAAAAATAGGTTTCGGTCAACTGTTGAGCCAGTGCGGTATTATCTCGCGTATTATTGAGCAAAATTTTAAATAGCTGCTCTTCCGACACCTTATCCAACATTAATCCAACCATGATCCATCCCCACTGTTCATCATGCTGCTGATAACGAGTGGCTAATTCATCCCTTGCTTGCTCTGGGTTGAGTTCACTATAAATAATGTACTGCCAAAGCGCCCGAAATGGATCGTCTGGATCTTGTTGATAATGTTGACTGATTTCTTCAAAGGCAAGCTCGGTACGCTCCCCATAATACAACGCAATGGCACGATTACGTACCGCATATTCATTACTTGGATCTAATTCGAGGGTTGAATCAAACGCTTCATAAGCCGCATCAAACTCTCCCGCTTCAGTATAATAAACGCCAAGCAAGTTAAAAATGTCCGCTTGAGCAGGATTGAGCGCTAATGACTGAGTGAAATCAAGGCGAGCCAGATCGCGTAATCCGACGTTGTCATAGCTATTTCCCCGCTCAAAAAACATCTTCGCACGAACGTCATCATTTAAATCGCTACGTTGTAGTAACTGCGTTAAGCGCGCAATTTTAACTTCGTGCTGCACGTTTGATTGCAGTGGAATCGCCATGGGTGGGTAGACCCACTGGGTTTGTTGAGATCCAGTAGAAACACATCCAGCAAGTAACAAGAATGCCGCACTGATAAGAGCGGTTTGAAGCCATTTCACAAATCCATACTCCTGTTATTTCGCATGATCCAATTAAAAAGGGAGCGAATTACGCTCCCTTTATATCATGCTTTGTCCCCAAAAAGCGAAAACTGTTCTTCGAGAACAATAATGCAATTATTATTCCGCAGTTGGTGCCGCATTTTCTTGAGGGGCTTCTTCTGCCGGTTTTTCTACCGCTTCTTTCATGCTCAAACGAACACGGCCTTGACGATCAATTTCTAAGACTTTCACTTGAACTTCTTGGCCTTCAGAGAGAACATCAGACACTTTTTCAATGCGTTTATCAGCAATTTGTGAAATATGGACTAAGCCATCTTTGCCTGGTAACACAGTTACGAAAGCACCGAAATCAGCTAGACGAGCGACTTTGCCGGTGTAAATTTTACCCACTTCAACTTCTGCTGTGATCTGCTCAATACGACGAATCGCTTCTTTGGCTTGATCACCATCTGTGGCGGCAATCTTGATCGTACCGTCATCTTCAATTTCAATGGTTGTACCGGTTTCTTCAGTCAACATGCGGATAACCGCACCACCTTTACCGATCACATCTTTAATCTTTTCAGCACTGATCTTCATCGTGTGGATACGAGGTGCAAATTCAGAGATATCATCACGTGCACCAGCAATCGCTTGATCCATCACAGAAAGGATGTGTAAACGTGCGCCTTTCGCTTGGTTCAGCGCAATTTGCATGATCTCTTTAGTAATGCCTTCGATCTTGATATCCATTTGTAGTGCCGTCACACCATTAGAGGTACCGGCAACTTTAAAGTCCATATCACCTAGGTGGTCTTCATCACCTAAAATGTCAGAAAGGACGACAAAATCTTGCTCTTCTTTTACCAAGCCCATCGCAATACCGGCAACAGAGGCTTTAATAGGTACACCCGCATCCATCAACGCTAGTGATGAACCACACACAGATGCCATTGAAGAAGAACCGTTTGATTCAGTAATCTCAGAAACAACGCGTACGGTGTATGGGAACTCATCCACTGATGGCATCACCGCCGCAATACCACGTTTCGCTAAACGACCATGACCAATTTCACGACGCTTTGGTGAACCCACAAAGCCAGTTTCACCCACACAGTATGGAGGGAAGTTATAATGCAATAAGAAGTGATCTTTCTTCTCACCTGTCAGTTCATCAATAATTTGTGCATCACGCTGCGTCCCTAAGGTTGCGGTGACTAAAGCTTGAGTCTCACCACGAGTAAACAAAGCGCTACCGTGAGTACGTGGTAATACTCCTGTACGTACATCTAAAGCACGAATCATATCTTTCTCACGCCCGTCGATACGTTTCTCACCGGCGATAATACGGCTACGTACCACTTTTTTCTCAAGAGAGCCGAGCATTTTCTTGATATCCATCACATCAAGTGAGTCATCTTCGGCTAATAGCGCGTCAATCACATCAGACTTAATCTGACCGACTTGCTCATAACGCGCCATTTTTTCGGTAATTTGGTAAGCCTCGGTAAAACGAGTTTCAGCTAACTGAGCAATTTTTTCTTTTAGGGCAATGTTTTCTTCTGGAGCTTGCCATTCCCAAGCGGGAGTCGCGACTTCAGCTGCGAATTCATTGATCGCCTTGATGACCACTTGCTGTTGCTCATGACCATAAACTACCGCAGCCAACATCTCCTCTTCAGTCAGAATATCAGCTTCAGATTCAACCATCAGCACAGCGCCTTCAGTACCCGCAACCACAAGATCAAGACGAGATTTGTCTAATTCTTTTGGACTTGGGTTTAACACCAATTGACCATCGATATGACCCACACGAGCAGAACCGATAGGACCATTAAATGGAATACCAGAAATCGCCAAAGCTGCCGAAGTACCAATCATAGTGATGATATCTGGCTGAACATTCGGGTTAACCGAAACAACGGTTGCAATCACTTGAACTTCATTTGTGAAGGCATCAGGGAAAAGAGGACGAATTGGACGGTCAATCAAACGTGCAATTAAGGTTTCGCTTTCAGAAGGACGACCTTCACGCTTAAAGAAGCCACCAGGAATCTTACCTGCTGCGTAAGTACGCTCTTGGTAATTCACTGTGAGAGGGAAAAAGTCTTGGCCTTGTACTGCCTCTTTTTTACCGACAACTGAAACAAACACGGCGGTGTCGTCCATGGTTGCCATTACGGCTGCGGTGGCTTGACGTGCCATCACGCCTGTTTCTAATGTAACGGTATGATTTCCGTATTGGAATGTTTTTACTACTGGTTTTTCGAACATTGAGTTTTCCTTTTCTAGGGAGAAACCTAGATAAATTAATCAACACTCAAAGCATTACCAATCGCGACTAGTAAAAAGAGACTCTATATCGCCTAAATCACTTTTTAATAGCCGCGACCTGCTGGCCGACTTGGGTGACTGTAATGCAGTGAGAGATAACAAATCCAGCACTGAATGCTGGACGGCATCTAGTATAAACTACTTGGGTGGGAATATGCCAAATTTAGATAATAAAAAAGGGGCTAATGCCCCTTTTTTAAACAAACTGTACTATGCAGTCACTGATTAGCGACGTAGGCCTAGACGTTTGATTAGGTCTTGGTAACGTCCTAGATCTTTACCTTTCAGGTAATCTAGAAGTTTACGACGGCTTGAAACCATGCGTAGCAGACCACGGCGGCTATGGTGATCGCCTTTATGTTCTTTAAAGTGATCTTGTAAATGGTTGATAGAAGCAGTCAGTAGTGCTACTTGTACTTCTGGTGAACCAGTGTCGCCTTCGCTACGTGCGTATTCAGCAACGATTGCTGCTTTAGTTTCTGCATTCAGAGACATTATTCTCTCCTAAAGAGTTAAGTTAATCGTTGTGTCAGCCAATCTCTGATTCAGCCGACACGAGAAGCGCGAATTATAGGGAATAAAACCTATTGATACAAGCGCAAATATTGCTTTATGCCACTGAAACCTAGGAGTAAACCACCAAACGTTTTGGCGCGATCTTTCCATCATCATCAATCTGAGCAACACCGAGAAAACGCTTCTCTTCACCACCGGTCATTCGTACTAACCCTTCACTTGGTGCACCAAACACTTGGACGGCTTGACCATGTTGCACCATATCCACCAGTTCAGCAATTAGATTGACTTCTGGTAAATCTTGTACTGCGGTATCCATCGGCAATAAAAGTGCATCAAGGGCTGAGTAAGGATCTGAACCTTCTCGTTGAGCTTGCTCAACCCGTTGGTTAAGCTGTGCTAGTGTCACCATATTTTGCGCTGGGTAGTTCGCTACACCGATACGACGTAGCATGGTCACGTGCGCACCACACCCAAGCATTTCACCGAGATCATCAACGATAGTTCGAATATAAGTACCTTTAGAACAATGTACTTCCAGTTCTACTTCATCATCCTCAAAACGATGCAAAATAATTTCATAAACCTGTATTTTACGTGCTTCTCGCGGAACCTCGATACCTTGGCGAGCATACTCGTAAAGTGGACGCCCTTGATATTTAAGCGCTGAAAACATCGAGGGAATCTGATCCGTTTGGCCACGAAAACTTGCCACCTTAGCGAGTAATGTCTCTCTATCGACCTGAACTGGACGGGTCTCAACCACTTCACCATCCGAGTCAGAGGTATTAGTACGCTGACCTAGTTTAGCAATCACACGATAACGCTTATCCGAATCGAGTAAAAATTGAGAAAACTTGGTCGCCTCGCCCAAACAAATCGGTAACATCCCCGTCGCTAATGGATCAAGCGCACCAGTGTGTCCTGCTTTTTCGGCAAAATAGAGGCGTTTCACTTTCTGTAGTATATCGTTCGATGAGATGCCCGTGGTTTTATCGAGTAGTAAGACGCCGTTAATTGCACGGCCTTTACGACGTCGTGCCATTACTCTTCGTCCTCTCGACCTGAATCTTGTTGGCGTCGTTTATCTTGATTGACCACTTCAGTCACTAAATTCGACATCCGCATCCCTTCAACTAATGTATTGTCGTAATAAAAGCGAATTTCAGGAGTCAGACGCAAGCGGATACGCTTACCGAGCATCATTCGAATATGAACTTCATGCTCACGCAATGCCTTTAAGCATGATTCAGGCGTCTGTTCGCCAATGCATAAAAAGGTAACAAAGACTTTGGCATAAGCGAGATCGCGTGATACTTCGACATCAGAAATCGTTACCATACCTAATCGTGAATCACGGACTTCACGCTGTAGGATCATGGCAAGTTCTTTTTGTAATTGCTGAGCCACACGTTGGGTTCGGCTAAATTCTTTTGGCATATTTTTTCTCACTAGTAGAAAGAATGGGGGGATGGTTTCCCAGCCCCCCATGGTGTATTCAACAACCTAACATTACCGTTAATGCAATTTTAGTTGCTAGTCGATGGTACGCTGGATTTCAACGGTTTCGAAGACCTCAATCTGGTCACCAACGCGCACGTCGTTGTAGTTCTTAACGCCGATACCACATTCGTAACCATTTTTCACTTCAGAAACATCATCTTTAAAGCGACGTAATGATTCAAGCTCACCTTCATAAATCACCACGTTATCACGCAGTACACGAATCGGGCTATGACGCTTAATCACACCTTCTGTCACCATACAACCAGCAATAGCACCCAGTTTCGGTGATTTAAATACGTCACGAACTTCAGCAAGCCCAATGATCTCTTGCTTAAATTCAGGTGCGAGCATACCGCTCATGGCCTGTTTCACTTCATCGATTAGCTGATAAATAATCGAGTAATAACGTAGGTCAATATTTTCCGCTTCGATTGCACGACGCGCTGAAGCATCAGCTCGCACGTTAAAGCCAACGACAATCGCATTTGAAGCCGCAGCCAATACAACGTCTGTTTCGGTAATACCACCAACACCAGAACCAACAATGTTCACTTTAACTTCATCAGTTGAAAGTTTTCTCAGTGAATCGGCAATCGCCTCCACCGAACCTTGTACGTCTGCTTTCAGTACCACGTTCAATTCGGCAACATCACCCGCGGCCATATTAGAGAACATATTCTCAAGTTTAGATTTTTGTTGACGTGCGAGTTTCACTTCACGGAACTTACCTTGACGGTAGTTAGCAACTTCACGTGCTTTACGTTCATCACGTACGACTGTGGCTTCGTCACCTGCAGACGGTACACCCGATAGGCCGAGAATTTCGACTGGAATTGATGGCCCCGCATGGTCAACTTCATTACCCAATTCGTCACGCATTGCACGAACACGGCCATATTCTTGACCACAAAGTACGATATCGCCTTTATTCAAAGTACCAGACTGAACAAGAACCGTCGCCACTGGGCCTCGGCCTTTATCTAAACGAGATTCGATAACAACCCCTGAAGCCATGCCATCTTTAACGGCGGTCAGTTCTAGTACTTCGGCTTGCAATAGGATCGCTTCTAATAAGCCATCAATATTGGTCCCTTGTTTCGCTGAAATGTGGACGAACATATTCTCTCCGCCCCATTCTTCAGGAATGATATCGTATTGAGCTAGCTCGTTTTTCACGTTATCAGGATTAGCATCTTCTTTATCGATCTTATTTACGGCAACAATAAGAGGAACGCCAGCAGCCTTGGCATGCTGAATCGCTTCAACCGTTTGAGGCATGACGCCATCATCAGCTGCAACAACCAGCACAACAATATCTGTTGCTTGAGCACCACGAGCACGCATTGAAGTAAACGCCGCGTGTCCCGGAGTATCTAGGAAGGTAATCATCCCGCTTGGTGTCTCAACGTGGTAAGCACCGATATGCTGAGTAATACCACCCGCTTCAGCATCCGCGACGTGAGTGCGACGAATGTAGTCAAGTGTTGAGGTTTTACCGTGGTCAACGTGCCCCATAATGGTTACAACCGGAGCACGTGAAACCGCCTCAAACTTGTTATCACGATCAGAAAGAATCGCTTCTTCTAGCTCGTTTTCTTTACGAAGAACGACTTTGTGACCCATTTCTTCCGCAACTAACTGAGCCGTTTCTTGATCAATCACTTGGTTAATGGTCGCCATCGCGCCCATTTTCATCATAACTTTGATCACTTCAGTCGCTTTGACTGACATTTTATTGGCTAATTCAGAAACGACAATGGTTTCACCAATAACGACGTCAGATTTCGCAACAATCGCACTCTTATCAAAGCCATGTTGCATAGAAGTTGGTTTATGAATGCGACCTTTACGGCCAGCTTTACCACCACGAGGACGTGAATTACGCTCTTGTTTATCATCACGAGAAGACATTTTGGTCTTTTTCGCTTTCGCTGCACGACGAGCGCCTTCTTCACGACGGTCTGCCTCATCTTCCGCTTCACGAGCATAATGTGAAGTGGTTAGATGGTAATCTGTATCTTCTTGCATAGCACCTGTTTTCTCTTCTTCAGCAGACCAACGCTCTTTATTTTTTTCGGCCAATTCGCGCGCTATTTCAAGCTGACGCTGACTTTCCTCTTCAGCCTTACGCTTCGCCTCTTCTTCCTGGCGACGTTTTAATTCCTCGGCCTCTTTTCGCGCTGCTTCTTGCTTTAATTTATCTTGTGCAGAACGCTCACGTTTGGCTTTCTGCTCTGGCGTATCACGCTTCGCTTTTTCTTCAGCTTCGCGTTTTGCCTTCTCTTCCGCTTCACGCTGGGCTTTCTCTTGCGCTTCTCGTGCTGCTTTCTCTTCAGCTTCACGTTTCAACGCTTCTTCTGCCTCACGTTTTGCTTTTTCTTCAGCTTCACGCTGAGCTGCTTCTTCGGCTTCGCGTTTCGCTTCATCTTCGATTACACTGCGCTTAACATACGTCCGTTTTTTGCGCACTTCAACCTGAACATTCTTACTTTTACCGCCACCTGCATTCACACTCAGTGTACTGCGAGTTTTACGCTGGAGTGTTAAACGAGTCGGTTCTGAACCATCACCATGTTCTTTGCGTAGATGGGCAAGCAGTTTTTGCTTTTCGTCTTCAGTCACGCTATCCGAACTCGCTTTTGTCATACCAGCATCAGCAAGTTGCTCTAATAAGCGGTCAACTGGAGTACCAATTTCTTCACTCAGTGTTTTAACTGTAAGTTGTGTCATGCCGCTTTCTCCCCTTGCTGAAACTTATGCGTCTTCGCCAAACCAACAAATATTGCGAGCCGCCATAATCAATTCGCCCGCACGTTGCTCGGTTAGGCCTTCAATACCTTCGAGATCATCGATGCCTTGATCTGCGAGATCTTCTAGAGTTGCAACCCCTTTCGCAGCCAATTTAAATGCCATTTCACGCTCTAAACCTGGTAGAGCAAGTAGATCATCTGCAGGTTCAAGCCCTTCATATGTCTCTTCTTGCGCGAGAGCCATGGTGGTTAAAGCATCTTTTGCTCGAGTTCTTAGCTCTTCGATCAGATCATCGTTTAATCCATCAATTTCCAGTAACTCGTTAACTGGAACATAAGCTATCTCTTCTAATGTAGAGAAGCCTTCTTCGACTAACATCTCAGCAAAGTCTTGCTCAATATCGAGATACTTCATGAAGTTTTCGATTGAAGCCATAGACTCTTCTTGGTGCTTTTTCTGTAAATCAGCTACGGTCATCACATTCAGTTCCCAACCGGTTAGCTGAGATGCAAGACGGACGTTCTGACCATTACGGCCGATCGCTTGCGCAAGGTTATCAGCCTCGACAGCGATATCCATTGCATGTGCATCTTCATCAACGATGATCGAGGCAACATCGGCTGGTGCCATTGCATTGATCACAAATTGTGCAGGGTTATCATCCCACAACACGATATCAATACGCTCACCACCAAGTTCGCCAGACACGGCTTGAACACGAGCACCACGCATCCCAACACAAGCGCCAACTGGGTCAATACGTTTGTCGTTGGTTTTCACTGCGATTTTCGCACGCGAGCCAGGATCTCGAGCAGCAGCTTTCAATTCAATCAGCTCTTCACCAATTTCAGGAACTTCAACGCGGAACAGCTCCGCCAACATTTCTGGTTTTGAACGGGTAATGAACAGCTGAAAACCTCGAGCTTCCGGAGCCACTTTATAAAGCAGCCCTCGAACACGGTCACCAGAACGGAAATTTTCTCGCGGCAGTTGATCATCGCGTAAAATCACAGCTTCAGCATTGTTACCTAAGTCTAAGATCACCGTGTCACGATTGACCTTTTTGACCACGCCTGTCACTAGCTCACCTTCATTGTCGATAAACTGCTCGACAATCTGCGCACGCTCAGCTTCACGAACTTTCTGTACGATCACTTGCTTCGCCGTTTGGGTTGTGATGCGATCAAAAGTAACCGATTCAATCTGATCCTCAACGTAATCGCCTAATTGTACCGTTTCATCATCATAATTTGCGGCATCAAAAGAGATTTCTTTGGTCGGATTTTCAACTTCATCAACCACTAACCAACGGCGGAAAGTTTCAAACTCTCCCGTTTTACGGTCAATCGCGACACGAACATCAATTTCAATGTCATGTTTTTTCTTGGTTGATGTGGCCAGTGCGACTTCTAGCGCTTCGAAGATACGCTCACGAGGAACTGCTTTCTCATTCGAAACCGCCTCAACAACCGCTAAAATTTCTTTACTCATGGTATAGCCTCTTAAGCTCTTTTCTCTAGGAGAACTAAAATTTAGGGATCAGGTTAGCTTTGGCAATGTTGCTGAGAGCGAAATGCTCTTCTTGACCATCAACCATTATATGGATGGTTTCACCCTCTACGGTATGAATTTTTCCCTTCCATTTACGACGGTTACCTACCGCCATTTTTAACACGATATTGATATCGTGACCGATAAACTGCTCATAATGCGCTGCTTTAAAGAGTGGTCTTTCTAAACCAGGAGAGGAGACTTCGAGGTTATAAGCAACCGTAATCGGGTCTTCAACATCCAATACTGCACTAACTTGATGACTCACTTCTGCACAATCATCAACGGTAATACCATTTTCATGATCGATATAAATACGCAGTGTAGAATGCTCACCAGCACGTACGAATTCCAGTCCAACGAGTTCATAACCTGATGCTACCACTGGAGCTTCAAGCATTTCAGTAAGTTGTCTTTCTAAACCTGTCATTTAAACCACTCCAGAAACAAAAAAAGGGCATAGAGCCCAATTTAAATTCCAAGCAAGCACCTGAATTAACGTAATGAAATTCAGATAACAAAAAACCCCGATAGTCGGGGTTTTTTGTTGCTGGACCCAGATAAATTGAGAATGCCTTCTCAATTGCAGTGAGGTTGACACTGCCAAACTTGCATCCATAAATAAATGGTTGCGGGGGCCGGATTTGAACCGACGACCTTCGGGTTATGAGCCCGACGAGCTACCAAGCTGCTCCACCCCGCGTCCGACTTGTAAGCAATTATAAGCTGTACAAGGTATGATTTACAAGTTTGTAAATATGGTGCCGAGAGAGGGACTCGAACCCTCACACCTAAGGCGCTAGCACCTCATGCTAGTGTGTCTACCAATTTCACCATCTCGGCATAACCTGAACTTATCGTAACGATAAGTTATTGAGGAATTTCATCACCTGATGCGGGAGGAACTTCACTCACTGTATCATTAGCTTGCTCGATAACTTGACCTTGTAATGGATCAACCCATTGAGACTCAATTTTGTGAGTAGACATATTGCCTAACACTAAGCTAATAACAAAAAATACGGTTGCAAAAATTGCAGTCATTCGGGTTAGAAAACTACCTGAGCCGCTCGCGCCAAACACTGTGTTTGAAGCACCAGCCCCGAAAGAGGCTCCCATATCTGCGCCTTTACCTTGCTGAATCAATACGAGGCCAATTATACCAACCGCTGCCAACAGGTAAATCACAAGTAGAACGCTAAACATGACTTCCACCTATGTTCCAAATTGTTGAGCCAGCGCCGTTAAATCATTCGACTTAAACAAGGCTAGCGACCTCCTCACTGAAGGCGGACGCAATACTAACGAATGCTCGTTTCGCTGACAAGAGGTATTTGATAAAAAATCCTTTTTTATCAACCAAACGGTCAAAAAAGGCTCAAAGTTTAGTGAAAAAAGAAAATTCCCCATCAAAGTTAATTAGTTGGTGGGGAATTTATAGGTTAGCAGTTTGCTTTTACAGCATCAGCAATATGCAGGGCAGACGATTGCACTAAAGCGGCATCTTCACCTTCTACCATAACTCGGATCAAAGGCTCGGTTCCTGATTTACGCAGTAATACCCGTCCTTTTTCTCCTAACTGAGATTCAACATACTTGACTGCCTCAAGCACCGCACCAGACTCAAGCGGATTACTATCACCGTTAAAACGCACATTTTCAAGGACTTGAGGGTACAGTGTCATGCCTTGTGCCAGATCATGTAACGACATTTCACTGCCAACCACAGAAGCAAGAACTTGCAAAGCTGCCACAATCGCATCCCCTGTAGTTACTTTATCCAGCAAAATGACATGACCTGAATTCTCAGCACCAATTTTCCAACCTTTCTCGAGTAATTTTTCCATCACATAACGGTCACCAACCGCAGCGCGTAAAAATGGAATCCCCAACTGTTTCAGGCCATTTTCCATCCCTAGGTTAGTCATTAAGGTGCCGACAACGCCACCTTTTAGCTCTCCTCGCCGCAATGCATCTCGCGCGATGATATAAGCAATTTGGTCACCATCAATTTTATGCCCCAAGTGATCCACCATGATAATGCGATCACCATCACCATCAAAAGCAAGGCCTAGATGAGCTTGCTCTTCAACAACTCGTTGCTGTAAAGCTCGAATATCGGTAGCCCCCACTTGATCATTAATATTCAAGCCATCAGGTTCGGTTCCCATCGCGATCACATTAGCACCTAATTCTTTAAAAACATTCGGGGCGATGTGGTAAGTGGCTCCATGTGCACAATCCACCACGATGTTTAAACCAGCAAGGCTTAATTCAGATGGAAAGGTGCTTTTACAAAATTCAATATAGCGTCCAGCCGCATCAACTAAACGCGTCGCTTTACCTAACTCGGCTGATTCCACGCATTCAAGTGGTTTATCCAATTCAGCCTCAATGGCCAGCTCCAATTCATCGGGTAATTTAGTCCCCGCAGAAGAGAAGAACTTAATACCATTATCGTAATATGGATTATGTGAAGCAGAAATAACGATTCCAGCTTCCGCACGAAAGGTCTGGGTTAAATAAGCGACCGCCGGCGTTGGCATTGGCCCAGTGAAAATCGCTTTTAATCCCGCCGCCGCAAGCCCAGCTTCTAACGCTGACTCAAGCATATAGCCAGAAATACGTGTATCTTTGCCAATAATGACTTTTTTTGTGCCTTGCTGTGCCAGTACACGCCCAGCAGCCCATCCCAGCTTTAATACAAAATCAGGAGTTATCGGATACTGCCCTACCTTACCTCGTACCCCGTCAGTACCAAAATAACGTCGTGTTTCAGACATGATGATTCCTTAATATTTTTGTTTGTTATTTATTTCTATTTACCATCTGCACTATCGCCATGGCTTCTATCGTTTGTTCAACATCATGGACACGCAGAATATGCGCTCCTTTTATTGCCGCAATCGTCGCCCCTGCAACACTTGCAACCATGCATTCTGCGGGGGCTTTATCTAGTAACTTAAACAGCATCGATTTACGCGACATGCCAGCCAGAATCGGCAACTCAAAGTGATGAAATTTATCTAAATGAGCTAGCAAATGATAATTGTGTTCAATCGATTTACCAAAGCCAAAACCAGGATCAAGAATAATATTGTGTTTTTTGATCCCAGCTTGTAAACAAACATCGATTCGCTCAGCAAAAAAATCATTCACCTCTTTAATGACATCATCGTAATGAGGAGAGTTTTGCATGGTGCGAGGCTCTCCTTGCATGTGCATAATACAAACGGGAATGTTCGCTTGAGCCGCAACCTTTAATGCCCCAGGTTCTTGTAATGCACGAACATCATTGATGAGGTCGGCACCTGCATCGACAGCATGCCGCATCACTTCCGCTTTGCTGGTATCAATCGAAATCCAGATATCGGGATAGCGAGCCCTAATCCGTTCAATCAGCGGAATGACTCTTTGTAATTCGTCAGCAAGAGAGACCGCAGGAGCGCCAGGCCGAGTCGACTCGCCCCCGATATCAATAATATCTACTCCGGCTGCTATCATTTGCTCGGCCCGATCAAATGCATCATTCAAATGTGTATAACGTCCACCATCTGAAAACGAATCAGGTGTGGTATTTAAAATCCCCATAACTTGTGGGCGGTGCAAAGAAAGCTGTTTAGTATCAGTTCGAATGTCCATAACTCTCTGAATATTTACAGTGACAATAAAAATAAAATTTAGCCTGAAACAGAAAACCCCGAACAAGTCGGGGTTTGATTAGCGTGCTAGCCTTATTCAGTGTCTTTTTTCTCAGTAGGGGCAGATTCATTATCCACCGGTTCCTCTGGCATTGATTCTGATGGGCGTTTTTCTGCATCTGGCTTATCGTCTGATGCTTGTTCTTGCTGAACAGGTTTTGCTTGATCTCCCCAGCCAGCGGGTTCGCGAATCTCTGGTTTACGAGCCATAAGATCGTCAATCTGGCCAGCATCAATGGTCTCATATTTCATCAGTGCATCTTTCATGGCATGCATGATATCCATATTATCCAACAAAATTTGCCGAGTACGCTCATAATTACGATCAATGATTTTACGAATTTCATCATCGATCAGTTTGGCTGTATCATCCGACATATGTTTTGTTTGCGTTACGCTTCGACCGAGGAAAACTTCACCTTCATCTTCAGCATACAGCATAGGGCCTAACTTCTCAGAGAACCCCCATTGAGTGACCATTTTCCGAGCGATCTCAGTTGCACGTTCAATGTCATTAGATGCACCCGTTGATACTTTTTCGGGGCCATAAATCAACTCTTCAGCCAAGCGTCCGCCATAGAGGCTCGAAATCATAGACTCTAAATGCTGCTTAGACATACTCACTCGGTCTTGCTCAGGTAAGTACATGGTTACCCCTAAAGCTCGACCTCGCGGAATAATTGAAACTTTATAAACCGGATCGTGCTCTGGAACTAAACGACCAACAATGGCATGACCCGCTTCATGATAAGCGGTAGAGGCTTTGGTCTCTTCAGACATCACCATCGAGCGACGCTCTGCCCCCATCATAATTTTATCTTTCGCCAGTTCAAACTCTACCATCGAAACATTACGTTTATTGCCACGAGCAGCAAACAGTGCCGCCTCGTTAACTAAGTTGGCTAAGTCTGCCCCCGAAAAACCAGGGGTACCTCGGGCAATCAAAGAAGGTTCAACATCGCTGGCTAATGGTACTTTACGCATGTGAACTTTTAAAATTTGCTCTCGACCTCGAACATCAGGCAAGCCAACAACAACTTGACGGTCAAAACGCCCAGGACGAAGTAAAGCCGGATCAAGCACATCTGGGCGGTTGGTTGCCGCAATAACAATCACGCCTTCATTGCCTTCAAAGCCATCCATTTCAACCAACATTTGGTTTAATGTTTGCTCTCGCTCATCATGTCCACCACCGACACCCGCACCACGTTGTCGACCAACCGCATCGATTTCATCAATAAAAATGATACAAGGTGAAGCTTTTTTGGCTTGTTCAAACATGTCTCGTACACGAGAAGCACCCACACCGACAAACATTTCGACAAAGTCTGAACCGGAGATAGTAAAAAACGGCACTTTAGCTTCACCAGCAATTGCTTTTGCTAGCAAGGTTTTACCCGTTCCCGGAGGACCAACCATCAGCACACCCGTTGGGATTTTACCGCCCAGTTTTTGAAAACGACTGGGATCACGCAAGTAATCAACCAGCTCTTTAACGTCTTCTTTCGCTTCATCACAGCCCGCAACATCGCTAAAATTGGTTTTGATTTGCTCTTCACTCATCATGCGAGCTTTGCTCTTACCAAACGACATTGCGCCTTTGCCACCGCCACCTTGCATTTGACGCATGAAGAATATCCATACCCCAATCAACAAAATCATAGGGAACCAAGAGATAAAAATCGTTCCAAGTAAACTTTGTTCTTCCGGTGGTGTACCTTGTACTTTGACATTCTGATTAATCAGATCATCAAGTACTTTTTCATCGTACACCGGCATATAGGTAACGAAACGATTATTACTCCCACGACGAGTAAAGGTAATTTCGCTGTTTTTGAATTGAGCTTCTTGAATTTGGCCTTGACCAACTTCCTGTACAAATGTGGTGTAATCGACTGTTCTTCCATTACTGTCACCAGGGCCAAAGCTCTGGAAAACAGACATCAGCACAACGGCAATAACGAGCCACAGTATTAAATTTTTTGCCATATCACTCAAGGTGTCAGCCTCGCGATAACTAGTTGTAATTAAAGGTAGGGTACTACAGTTTTTTCACTGTAGCTATAGTGTAAGTATTCTCGCGTCAAGCCAAATAGTTAGCCTTTGTAACCAGTCGCAACAAGATAAACTTCACGAGAGCGAGCTCTTGATGAATCTGGTTTACGAATTTTGACCGTTTTAAAAAGGTGTCGTACCTCTTGAACGTACGGGTCAAATCCTTCGCCTTGAAACACTTTGACCACAAAACTACCATCAGGAGCAAGAACTTGTCGACACATATCTAAAGCTAATTCGACCAAATACATCGCTCGGGGTTGATCGACCGATAAATTTCCGGCCATATTCGGTGCCATATCCGACATCACGATGTCGACCATATCGGGTTGAATACGTTCGAGCAAGGCTTCTAAAACACTTTCTTCTCTAAAATCACCTTGCAAAAAAGCCACGCCAGCAATGGAGTCCATAGGCAAAATATCACAAGCAATGACCTGACCTTGTTCACCAACAATACCGGCTGCGTATTGAGACCACCCACCGGGAGCGGCCCCAAGGTCAACAACGGTCATCCCAGGCTTAAGCAATTTATCTTTGTTTTGAATTTCTTCCAATTTAAAGATAGCACGTGAACGATAACCTCTTTTCTTCGCTTCATTCACATACTTATCATCAAAATGTTCTTTCAACCAGCGACCAGAACTCGCTGAATGCTTCTGTTTACTCATTCGATTCCTAACTAAAGCTGTCTCTACCAGAGAAAGTTGGGCAGAAAATATAGTCTTCCTGGATAGATGGCGTTAAAATGGTGGTTTTCAACCCTATAGTAAATAAATTTGGTCGCGTAATGAACCTAAGCAACAAACAAAAGCAGCATCTTAAAGGCTTGGCACACCATTTAAATCCGGTCGTGCTTATGGGGGCCAATGGCCTCACTGAAGCTGTTTTAGCAGAAATCGAAATTGCGCTTAATCACCATGAACTGATAAAAGTGAAGGTGGTATCAGAAGACCGTGATACGAAACAATTGATAGTGGATGCCATTGTTCGTGAAACTGGTGCAGAAAAAGTCCAACTTATTGGGAAAGTTGTGGTTCTTTATCGCCCATCTGAGCAGCGTAAAATCGAATTACCACGTAAATAGCCCGTCACGTGTAGATTATAAATGATAAAAAGGTCGCTTATTGCGACCTTTTTATGTTTAATCCATCGCCATGGGCGAATGAATTATAGATATTCAACGCGATCAATCTCAAACAATTTTTCACCGCCTGGAGTACTGATAGAGACTTCATCCCCTTCGCTTTTACCAATCAAGCCTCGAGCTATCGGTGAACTCACGGAGATACGTCCGGCTTTAATTTCAGCCTCATCATCACCGACAATTTGGTAACGTTTTTCTTCTTCGGTATCGACATCGATCAAAGTTACCGTAGCCCCAAAAATGACTTTGCCGGTATTTTCCATCTTAGTGACATCGATCACCTGTGCCACCGAAAGTTTATATTCAATATCACGAATTTGAGCTTCGCAGATACCTTGCTCTTCTCGTGCGGCATGGTATTCAGCATTTTCTTTCAAGTCTCCCAACTCACGCGCTTCTGCGATTGCTTGAGAAATTTGCGGGCGCAGTTTCAATAACCGCTCGAGTTCGTCACGCAGTAGTTTTTCACCACGGACGGTCATAGGAACTTTTTCCATAATTACCTCTATGCCAAAGTTATCTTTGGACAATACAAAACTACCCAACCCATATAGGCTAGGTAGTGATTGATGAATGCATTATCCATTAGTGTAAACAAACATGGTGATGAAATCATCCAAATTCAAGTATTGCGATCAGAATTTGAGATTCATTATGAACTTATTCACTTTACGTGATCTTGTGCACACTTAGGTTTTGCTTAAAACCAAAGAATAAAGTAAAAAAAACTAAATAATTAGTTTTTTTTACTGATCAGATCAGTGTTATTAATAGCAATAAAAACAATTAAAATCAAAGCTTTGATATTTTTTATATCACAATAAAACACTGTTCATAAGAGGGATTTATATCATTTTACTAACTCATCGGGGAACTTTGCAGTTACAAATAGAAGTACGAAAACGAATGCTTCACTTGCTGACACATCATGTCGACACATCATGTCGATGAAGCAATTGGATGCATTTTAATATTCGTAGCTCAAGTGACACTGCTCCCCTGTAGGTTACTTGCAGACAATAATGATTTATGGACAGTAAATTAGGATTTAATAAGATGAACAAAACTTTAATCGCTTTAGCCGTTTCAGCAGCAGCAATGGCAGCTGGCGTAAATGCTGGTGAAATTTATAATCAAGATGGTACTTCACTTACTCTTGGTGGTCGTGCAGAAGCACGCCTATCTCTAAAAGATGGCAAAGCTGAAGACAAAACTCGCGCTCGTGTAAACGTACTGGGCAAAACTCAAATCAACGACAGCCTATACGGCGTTGGTTTCTATGAAGGTGAATTCACCACCGCAGATAATGGCGGCGAAGTTGATGCAAATAGCAACGACATCACTAACCGTTATGCGTTTGCCGGTATCGGCGGTAATTTTGGCCTAGTCACTTACGGTAAAAATGATGGCGCACTAGGTGTAGTTACTGACTTTACCGATATTATGGCTTACCACGGTAACTCTGCAGCTCACAAACTAACGGTTGCTGACCGCGCAGACAACATGCTGACTTACGCAGGTCAATTTGATGATTTAGCGGTTAAAGCGAGCTACCGTTTTGCTGACCGTGAAGAAACCACTGACTTCGGTGATAACAACCAAGATGGTTACTCACTATCTGCTATCTACGCGTTTGCAAATACAGGCTTTAAAGTTGGTGCTGGCTATGCAGACCAAGATGAAGCGAATGAATATATGTTAGCCGCTTCTTATAAAATGGCTGATTTCTACTTTGCAGGTGTATTCACTGACGGTGAACTAGCGAAGCACGATGCCGACTATACGGGTTATGAGTTAGCAGCAGCATACACACTAAACCAAACTGTGTTTACTCTGACTTATAACAATGCAGAAACCAATAAAGAAACCTCAGCGGATAACCTAGCGGTTGATGCAACTTATTTCTTTAAACCAAACTTCCGCGCTTATGTCTCTTATAACTTCAATATGATTGATAAAGGCGACAAAATTGGTGTAGTTGGTAGAACTGATACAGCAACTAAAACACAAGCTGAAGACGAATTAGCGCTAGGCCTACGTTACGATTTCTAATTGATTGATTCGTTAATAGGTTATAGATAACGCCTGCACACTAGCAGGCGTTTTATTCTCTGGTATACTCTGTTGATTCTCGGCTTTACTCGTGATGGTGTATGCGCTTTTTCTTCTGTTTAACCCTCTGGTTATTGTCAACATTCCCTTGCTCTGCTCATCTTGCTGTCAATCAAGACTTTTTATCGCTCTTACCCGAAGGCACACGCAGTGGGTTAGTTATTCAGAAATTAGGCGATACGCAGCCAATCTTGCAGCAGCAAACGGGAGCCTATTTTCCCCCAGCCAGCACATTAAAAATTGTTACCGCACTCGCCAGTCAACTCGAATTAGGTCATGAGTTTTATTTTGAGACGCAACTACGCAGTAATCACCAAGACTTAGCCTTGATTTTCTCCGGTGATCCCACCTTAACCTCGAGGCATTTAAAGACCTTATTACTTGGCTATAAACAGCGACATGGTCAACATATCCGGGGCGATATTTGGTTAGATGCTCGCCATTTTACCGGATACCAAAGAGCCGTCGGTTGGCCTTGGGATAGCCTGGGGGTTTGCTACAGCGCGCCGATTAGCGCAATCAATTTAGATGGTAACTGTATTCAAGCCTCGATTTATACCCAAGATGACGGTACAACCCGAGTCTATGTGCCACCTCACTATCCGGTTTATGTTCGTAGTGATGCCCGGAGTGTGACACAAACACAACAACAAGCTCAGCACTGTGATTTAGAGCTGATTGCTAGCCGCGATAACCACTACCATCTTTCAGGCTGTTTAACTCAGCGCAATCAACCTCTTCCCCTTCAATTTGCAGTACAAGACACTGAATTGTATACACAACGCGTGATATACCAGTTACTCAATCAATTAGGAATGACACTGGACGGCGAAGTAAAATTAGGCGTACCAAAAAGTCAAAATTGGTCACTTGTTGCCAGCCATCGCTCTGAATTTTTACCTCAGCTACTCACCAAGATGCTGCAAGATTCTGATAACCTCATTGCCGATGCACTGTTGAAAACCCTAGGACAAACATTTTTTCAACAACCCGGCAGCTTCAATAATGGCAGTGAAGCACTCAAACAAATTATCTTTACTCGCACAGGAATAGATATCAATGATGCTCAAATTGTTGATGGTTCTGGCTTATCGAGAAATAATCGCGTTCGCCTAGAGTCGATGCGACAAATCCTCAACTATCTCTGGCAGCATGATAATGAACTGCATTTAATTGATGCACTGCCTAGCGCTGGAGAGAATGGTACTTTGCTCTATCGACGCAGTATGCAAGATGGAAAAATTCGTGGTCGCTTAAAAGCAAAAAGTGGCTCGTTATATAGCACTCATAATATGGTGGGGTTTTCGCTTGATAACAAGGGCCAGCCTCAAGCGCTATTTATTCAATGGATTACCGATTACTTTCCTGCCAAGTCCGACCCGAAAAAACCCGTTGATACTCCTATCACTCAGTTTGAACGACAATTTTACCAGGTCATTTTAAGCACTCATCACTCACCGAACATCGCCAATAAAACAAAAGCGCAATGATGCGCTTTTGTTATCATGCCGCGGTCAGGTGTTTACTCCTTCCCACTGTTATTCATTTATAAAATCGTGACGCGAGCAAATTTACGCTTACCAACTTGATAAACATAAGTACCGGTTTGCGCTGTCTGTTTGGCATCTTCGAGCTTTTTACCATCTTGCTTGGCTGCGCCTTGTTTAATCATGCGCATCGCATCAGAGGTTGAAGCGACCAGCCCTGCCTCTTTCAATAAGTTCGCAATAGCAATGCCTTTTTCAAAAGTAAATTCTGGCATTTCATCGGGCAAAGCGCCTTTTTGGAAACGGTTAATGAACTCCTGCTCGGCGGCATCTGCATCGGCTGCGGAGTGAAAACGGGCAATGATCTCTTTGGCCAATAAAATTTTAATGTCACGTGGATTTTTACCCTTCGCCACATCAGCCTTAAACTGCTCGAGTTCAGCGAGTGGGCGGAAAGACAGTAGTTCGTAGTAGCTCCACATCAGATCGTCTGAAATCGACATGATCTTACCAAACATTTCGCTCGGCGCTTCACTTACACCAATATAGTTATTGGCCGATTTAGACATTTTTTTCTCGCCATCCAACCCAACCAATAAAGGCATCATCAACACGACTTGGGGTTTTTGACCGTTAGCTTTTTGTAATTCACGCCCCATCAGTAAGTTAAACTTCTGGTCGGTTCCCCCCAACTCGACATCGGTTTCCATCGCTACTGAATCATACCCTTGTAATAACGGATACATAAATTCATGGATAGCAATTGGCTGACCACCTGCATAGCGTTTTTTAAAGTCATCACGCTCAAGCATACGAGCAACCGTTTGATGGGCAGCCAAACGGATCATCCCTTCCGCTCCTAATTCAGATAACCATTCTGAGTTAAATTGAATTTTGGTTTTCGCTGGATCGAGAATTTTAAACACTTGCTGCTTATAAGTTTCGGCATTACGCAGCACATCTTCACGCGTTAGTGGTGGCCGTGTGGTGTTTTTTCCTGTTGGGTCACCGACCATGCCCGTAAAGTCGCCAATTAAGAAAGTAACGTCATGGCCTAAATCTTGGAAAGTGCGCAACTTATTAAGAATTACAGTATGGCCTAAATGAATATCTGGCGCTGTTGGATCGGCTCCTAATTTAATACGTAAAGGGCGACCTTCTTTTAGTTTTGCCACCAACTCCTCTTCTGGAATTAGTTCTTCAACACCACGCTTAATCTCCGCTAAAGCAGCTTCAATACTCGCCATTCTTGTTCACTCCCACAGATTTGGCAAAAATTTAATAGTTTGACATATTACTTGAATAGCGATGACTTTTGAAACCAGTTAGACTAATCAACTGGCTATTTTTATTATTAATGATTGAACGAACACGAGTATGCTAGCACTTTTTGCTCGTCTTCCCTGGGTTCATCGGGCATTTATTGCCTTTTTTAGTGCGTTAATTGTTATTGCGCTATTTTTTCTCCCAGATCCGGAAGCATTGAGAAACCACCCTGAACGCCTGCAAATTGGCCGGCATTATCCATTAACGATCAATAGTGAAGCTCTCTCACCCGGCCATACTATTTTGCCCTCCACGCTATTGCGCTGGGAAACCTACCACGTAAAGGCTGGAGAAAGTGCCGCGATACTGTTTCAACGTATTGGTTTGTCTCCTCGTCTTTTATATGAACTGACCTCAAGTAGTCAGATCATTGATCAGCAGTTGAGCCGACTACGTCCAGGCGATGAACTACAATTTGGCTTTGATGAGCAAAATCAACTGATTCAACTAAAACGCCGAATCAGTGCTTATGAGACTTTTGATATCACCCGCACAGAGTCTGGTTTTTCATCCAAAGTGGATAAAAAAGAGGTCTTTTATCAATACAACTACGCTCAAGCAGAAATTCAATCGAATTTCTGGAATGCCGGCAATGCGGCAGGGCTAACGGCTAACCAAATTATGGAGTTGGCGGGAATTTTTGGTTGGGATATCGATTTTGCTTTGGATATTCGAGCGGGAGATACCTTCCAATTACTTTTCCAAGAAAAGGTGGTTGAAGGTGAAGTGGTTGGACGCGGTCAGATCATTGCCGCCATTTTTACCAATCAAGGTACAACATTTACAGCTATTTTAGATGATCGAACTGGCCAGTATTTTGATGAACATGGACGGGCAATGAAAAAAGCCTTTTTGCGCTCACCACTCGATTTTCGCCGTGTCTCATCTAACTTTAATCCTCGTCGCCTTCATCCGGTAACTGGACAGTTAAAAGCCCACCGTGGCACCGATTATGTCGCCCCTGTCGGCACGCCTATTTGGGCCGCTGGGGATGGGGTTGTCGAAAAATCGAGCTATAACCAATTCAATGGAAATTATGTTTTTATCCGCCACAGTAATACCTATCTCACCAAATATCTGCATTTAACTCGTCGGACAGTGAAAACCGGCCAAAGAGTTAAGCAAGGACAGGTCATCGGTACATTGGGAGGAACAGGTCGTGTCACGGGGCCCCATTTACATTACGAATTTTTAGTCCATGGTGTGCATAAAGATCCACGCACTGTCGATTTACCTCAAGCAAAGTCATTGACTGGAAAAAATAAAGCAAGCTTTATTACTCAAGCCAAACTTCACTTGGATACCCTGCATCGTTATAGTCAACTGCTATACGCCACCCCGTAAAGGTTGATAAACTCTGAGCCATAAAAAAGCCCTTGCTCGATACAACAAGGGCTTTTTACTTCGATTCGCTGGTCGCAACCGGCTACACGCTAAAGGAGGCACCACAACCACAAGTGGTAGTGGCATTTGGATTATTGACAAAAAAGCGTGAACCTTCCAAGCCCTCGGTATAATCCACCACACCACCAATTAAGTACTGTAAACTCATCGGATCCACCACCAGTGTGACGCCACTATTCTCAATCGTGGTATCACCTTCATTAACTTTTTCATCAAAGGTAAAACCATACTGGAAGCCGCTACACCCGCCCCCAGTAATATAAACACGTAATTTTAGCTCTGGATTTTCTTCTTCGGCAATTAAAGCCCGCACACGTTTTGCAGCGGCATCCGAAAAGGATAATGGGATATTGGCTTCGCTCACAACGACCTCTCTCACTCGTTCCATACTCATCTGTGATCTATGAGCATCATTATTTTTCTGTTGGCTAGATTATCTAATACCCGACTAATTCGTTCAAGTATTAACCGCAACGGCAATGAAATCATCCATTGATACCATTATACGAATCTTGGTTAGTCTATTTTACCTTTATTTGCGCAAAAGGCAGAGAAATCCATACTTAAACCTATCTGAAACTCGCCACACAAAAAAAGATGCCGTTCTACCTTCTGATGCTAAGTCTTCGCTCTCAGAAATAAGCGAAATGATTTCACCTCTTGCTTCATCAGCGTACAATGCACAGCGCAATAGGTCGAGCAATCATAAAGAGGAAGTATCAATGACCAAATCAGAAGATCTTTACCAAAAGGCACAAACAAAAATCCCTGGCGGGGTGAACTCTCCCGTTCGAGCATTCAGCGGTGTTGGCGGTTCGCCTATTTTTATTGACCGTGCCGATGGAGCTCTGATTTTTGATGCCGATGGAAAAGCTTATATTGATTATGTTGGCTCATGGGGCCCGATGATTCTTGGCCATAACCATGCGGTGATCAGAGAAGCCGTCATCGATGCAGCGCAGCGAGGCTTAAGTTTTGGTGCGCCAACTGAAATGGAAATCGCGATGGCAGAGTTGGTGTCTGAACTGGTTCCATCAATGGAGCAACTTCGGATGGTTAACTCTGGAACTGAAGCTACAATGAGTGCCATTCGCCTTGCGCGTGGCTATACCGGGCGAGATAAAATCATCAAATTTGAAGGCTGCTATCATGGACATGCAGACAGTTTGCTAGTAAAAGCAGGCTCAGGAGCACTGACGCTTGGCCAACCAAGCTCTCCTGGTGTTCCCGCTGACTTTGCTAAATATACCCTAACTGCACGTTTTAATGACTTAGAATCGGTACGCCAGCTATTTGCGGCGAACCCTGGAGAAATCGCCTGCATTATCGTCGAACCCGTCGCTGGCAATATGAACTGTATTCCGCCTGTAGCCGGTTTCCATGAAGGACTTCGCGATATTTGTGACCAAGAAGGAGCGCTACTGATTTTTGATGAAGTAATGACAGGGTTTCGTGTCGCACTCGGCGGGGCACAAGCCCATTACAATATTAAACCCGACCTAACAACCTTGGGCAAAGTCATTGGCGGCGGCATGCCAGTCGGTGCCTTTGGTGGCCGTAAGGAAGTGATGCAGTACATCGCGCCAACAGGGCCTGTTTACCAAGCCGGAACCTTATCGGGTAATCCGATCGCCATGGCGGCTGGCTACGCTTGCCTGTCACTGTTAAAAGAAGAAGGCAATGAAAAACGCCTAGCCTATAAAACCAAACAATTGGCCGAAGGTTTAAAATTTTTGGCTGACAAGCATGGTATTCCTTTGGTAGTCAATCAAGCAGGAGGCATGTTTGGCTTCTTCTTCACCGATCAACCTCAAGTCACTTGTTACGAAGAGGTGGTTAAATGTGATGTGGCTCGTTTCAAACGCTTCTTCCATTTGATGCTGGGCTATGGTGTCTATCTAGCACCTTCTGCATTTGAAGCCAGCTTTACCTCTTTAGCGCATGGCAGTAAAGAAATTGAAGCCACACTAGAAGCGGCAGACCGCAGCTTTGCTCAATTAGCGCAAGAAGCATAAGCGTTAAACCCCAAAAGGCTGCAAAGCAGCCTTTTGGGGGAGCGAATGTCTGTCAATTACTGCCAATAGATCACCACCAATACCGCCAAAATAACGAGTATCATCATTAACCAAGGCACTCGCTGGAAAATCGATTTTTTCGGTGTACAGCAAGACTCTTTATCACAGCAGCCCATTTTTATCTCCCCATTGCCCGTCAACTCAATTGCGTTCATTATATACCGAACCGTGAAGAATCGGCAGGCTGTTTTAAGCTTTAAAATCAACCCACCTTCACGAGCCGCGCCATGAATCATCTAACAAAGGGAATCGGATTGTGCCAGATAAACTAAAGTTGAACTCAAACCATTGGGTGCTGATTGCTGCACTGCTTGTCGCGGCCCTAAGTTGCTATTTATTACTCAAACCTTATATCAACGCCATCATCATGGCTTTTATCATATCCTTGCTGATGTTCCCGATTCATCAAAAGCTAGAAACTAAACTTCCGACTCATAAAAATATAGTTGCGCTTTTGTCATGCATTATTCTGGTCTTTATCATTGTCCTTCCATTATTACTGGTATTTACCGCGATGATCCAACAAGGTGCGAAGTTTTCTCAAAACCTCTATCAATGGGGCACAGAAGGAGGAATTCAAACCGTATTGTCTTATCCTTGGGTGAAAAAAGGATTAGCATTAGCGAATGATTACCTGCCCTTTCATGAAATAACCCCGCAACAGATAGCACAAAAAACCGCACAATTAGCCACGACATTTGCTAGCGATCTCGTTTCCCTCAGTGCCAAAGTTTTAGGCGATGCAACCAGCTTTTTAGTCAACTTCTTTTTGATGCTGTTTGTTTTATTTTTCCTCCTGCGCGATCACGATAAAATCATTCTCGCGATCCGCCATATCGTGCCATTATCACGTAGCCAAGAAGACCGCTTACTCAATGAAATTGAACAAGTTTCTAAATCTGCAATCATGGGCTCATTTCTAACCGCTATTGCCCAAGGGGTCGCCGGTGGGTTCGGTATGTGGCTGGCCGGTTTTCCTGGTCTATTTTGGGGGACGATGATGGGCTTTGCTTCTTTTATTCCAGTGGTCGGTACAGCGTTGATTTGGGTTCCTGCCACTCTTTACCTTTTTATTATAGGTGATATGACTTGGATGGTTTTCTTATTGATATGGAGCATCGCCGTTGTTGGCTCTATCGATAATTTACTGCGCCCATTCCTCATGCAAGGAAGTGCAGGGATGAACACCTTAATGATTTTTTTCTCGTTATTAGGAGGGTTGCAACTGTTTGGATTCATTGGCTTGATTTATGGCCCGTTAATTTTTGCCATTACGATGGTGCTATTTAACCTTTATGAAGAAGAGTTCCACTCCTTTTTAAATCGACAAGACAATAGTTAAACTCCTTCAAGCCAAGAGGCAATTGTGCGAAAATCTTGGCCCCTGAATTTGCTCTTGAGTTTGTTATGTCTCACTACACCGCGCCAAGTCAAATCGCTGAGCGTCAACTGGCTTATTTTTCTGGCAAAAAAGTACTGATTGCTGGAGAAATAGAAGATGACTTTCCTTTACTACTGGCGAAACACTGCTTATCCGTTGCGGTTTTTACCACGCACTATGGTTATTACCGCCAATTACAGCAATCGTCTGCTGTAAATTGTTATTTTGGTGCAGAATTAACCGAAAATCTCGATGCCGATCTGCTTGTCATCTATTGGCCTAAAGCGAAGCTCGAAGCTCAATACCTCTTAGCGATGCTCTTAGCTAAGCTTCCTTCACCTTGTGAAGTCATCGTCATCGGTGAAAACCGATCTGGGGTGAAAAGCATTGAAAAAATGTTCAAACCTTACGGATCGATCAAAAAATATGATTCAGCAAGACGCTGCTCATTTTATTGGGGAGAATGCCGCGAAACAGTGGCTGATTTTGCTCTAACAGATTGGTTTAAATCTTATTCGGTGCAATACCAGCAGCATGAGTTAACCATCCGTAGTCTCCCCGGCGTATTTAGCCATGGTGAATTTGATTTAGGTAGTCAATTGCTGCTTGATACTCTCCCCTCTCTACAAGGTAAAGTACTTGATTTTGGCTGTGGTGCTGGGGTTATTGGATGTGTTATGGCAATGCTCAACCCGAAAATTGAGTTAGAGATGTGTGACATCAACGCCCTTGCCATCTGCTCTAGTCAGGCAACGTTAGCCGCCAATGGGCTTTCAGGGCGTGTGTTTGCTTCCGACATTTATTCAGATACGGCGACCAATTACGATGTTATTGTCAGTAACCCGCCGTTTCATTCTGGCTTAGAGACCAGTTATCAGGTCACCGAGACGTTATTGCACTCTGCTCCCAATTACCTCACTCGTTCAGGGCAGTTATTTTTAGTTGCTAACAGTTTTCTTAAATATCCCCCTATTATCGAACAGGCATTTGGTCATTGTGAGACACTCAGTAAGACCAGTAAATTTTCGATTTACCATGCCAGCAAGTAATCGATGGGCGGTTATTGGCCAATTTTAACGGCAATAGCCGCTTGGACGAGAAAATTGCGTCCATGTCCACGCTTTCAGGGTAACTTACTTGTCAAAGTAAAAAAACTCGTTAATTTCGTTACTTTCTCTATCCCTTAATTCTATTTTCTCACAAAGGCTCTGTTCATCGTGAGTATCATTACAAGTAACGTTTTATCCATGTTTAGGTTCAATCGAAAACAAAAATTCAAACGTCTGCAAAATACGCTGATGTTGGCTTTTTTAGTGCTCAGTCTCACCCCTCTCACACTGACAGCACTGTTTTTTCTTCATTCTCACAGTAAAGACTTACAAGAGCAAAGCACCTCTCACCTCGTCTCATTACGTGACACTAAGCAACAGCAAGTCATTGATTACATTAACGCTAAAGAATCAGAAGTGATGGGGTTTGTCCGTTCTGAGTTGGCATATGCCAGTGGCGGTCGTTTTTATGGTTTAGTCAATGCCTTTCAGCGATTAGGCGATAATATTGAGCAAGCCCGGCAGCATGCACAACAACGTTATATTCTTGGCTCTGGCGATCAAATTAAAACCTCCGTACTGCCTAAATCCAGTAGTTATGTCGGCAGTGAGCGCTACCGTTTATTGCATAAACGTTATCATTCAGCTTATCTTGAGCTGCTAAAACGATCCGATTTTGACGATATATTACTGGTCGATCTCAATGGCAACGTGGTCTACTCCATCTATAAATATGACAACTATGGTACTAACCTGCTCAGTGGACGCTATAAAGACTCAAACCTAGGAAAAACCTTTCAACGTTTAGAGCAGCTTATTAGCGAAAATCGCAAAATCAATGAAGATTACACGCCGGTGGTGCTATCCGATTTTATCGCTGAAGATGGGCAACCCTACGCATGGATGGGAGCCCCCATTATACAGCAAGGCTATTTACACAGTTATGCCATGTTTAGATTACCCAATAATGGTATCACTAAATTAATTTCAGAAAATAACAATGGTTCATCAAAACGCACGCTCTTAGTCGGACAAGATCATCATTCTCGTATTCTCGGTAACAATCAAAGCGATATTGATACCAGTGCTGATGTGATCGATTTAGCACTGGCGGGCGGACGAGCGGTAGGTACCTATAAAAACACCTTGGGTGAAAAATACATAGCCGCTTATGCGCCAATAAAAATTAAAGATTTAGACTGGGCTCTTGTGGTTAAAGTTGCCGAGAAAGAAGCATTTGCTCGAGTTCGTCAATTAGAAAAATTATTTATTGTCGCCATGTTAATTGCAACGATTTTAGTCGTCATTGCTTCTCATTATTTATCCAACTTTATCACCGCGCCTTTATTAAAGTTAACATGGGCAGCAGAGCGTGCTTCCGCGGGCGATCTCGATCAAGCGATCATCAATACTCAACGTCGCGATGAAATTGGCCGACTGGCTGTCAGCTTTGAACGCATGCAACGTTCTATCCGAGAAAAAATCCAGCTTATTAAGTCGCAAAATATTGAGTTAGAAAATAACATTCAAGTTATTCGCAAACAAAACGACGAATTACAATTAACCGATAAACTTAAAGATGAGTTTCTTGCTACCACCTCGCATGAACTCCGAACCCCATTACATGGCATGATAGGTATTGCTGAAGCATTAATTTCTGGGGCCAATGGTCCAATCAATGCCGCACATAAATATCAACTCGATATCATTATCAGTAGCGGACAACGACTGGCAAGCTTGGTTGATGATCTCTTGGACTACCATAAAATGCGTTATGGTCATTTAGACATGGATTATCGAGCCGTCAATCTCGCCAGTGCCACTCGCTTAGTATTGGAGCTTTCTAGCCATTTATTGGGCAAAAAACAAATTCGAATTATTAACCAAGTCGCTGAAACATCCGTCTGGGTATCGGCTGATGCTCAACGCCTTGAACAGGTGTTATATAACTTAATCGGCAACGCGATTAAATATACCTCTGAAGGGAAAATTGTCATTTCTGCCACTCAGTTGCAAGATCATGTTCGAGTACAAGTCGTGGATACAGGGCAAGGCATTCCAGCCGAACAGCTAGAGCATATTTTTGAGCCGTTGATTCAAGCAGGGCACGATAGTAGCCGTTATCGCCAAGGTGCTGGCTTAGGGCTATCGATCAGCCGTCAGTTAATTGAACTGATGCATGGCTCGTTATACGTCAGCAGTCAACCCATGGTCGGTACGACATTCAGTTTCACATTACCACTCGCAACACAAGAACAGATAGAACATGTGCAACGAACTCAAATCGCACACTTTCAAGTTCCAGAGTTTACCGAGTTAGAGCAGGACGATGAACACCATCTTCCTGAAAATCCTGACGGGCCACTGTTATTAGTCGCTGATGATGAACCGGTCAATTTACGCATACTAGATAGCTTTTTACGCTTAGAAGGCTACCGCGTGAAAACGGTTTTAGACGGTCATGATGTATTATCTGCCGTTGAACACGATCAACCTGCGCTTTTATTACTCGATATTATGATGCCCGGTATGAGTGGTTACCAAGTATGCGAACAGCTACGTCAACATTACGATCATGCGCAGTTACCTATTATTATGCTCACAGCGCTCAATCAAAACGATGATCGCCTCAAAGGGTTTGACGTGGGTGCTAATGATTACTTATCAAAACCCTTCAATAAACAAGAGCTGGCCGCTCGTATTCAAGCCCATTTAACAGCAAGCCAAGCAGAAAAAAGACGCATCGAAAATGCGCAATTGCAAAAAGAGCTAAAACAAAGAGCAATGGTTGAAGCGAGCTTACTTGAAACTCAGGGCCGATTATTAGAGCAGCTCGATTCAGCACCAGAAGCTATTTTGTGTCTACGCGATGATCATAAAATTCGCTTTGCTAATGAAGCGGCAACTCGACTATTTAAACGCAGTCAGGAACAGCTCAAGCGTTCAGATGCTGAAGAGTTAATTGCAGCAAAGTATTTACTGGTCGAGCAAGAACATTACTGTGGAAACATTGATATCTATGTCGATGATATTAGGCAACATATTTCAGCCGATATTCTGCGTCTTCCTGAAGGCTCTGGGTTTAAAGCCATGTATATCTTTAATATTGGAAACAATGTCAATGCAACAAGAATCCATCACTTAGAAACCGCAGTAGAGGCCTTATCTAGCTATGCCTTTGATGGTGATAAAGACAAACTCCAACAATTAAAAGAACTCGGTGGAGAATTTACCCGTATTGCAGAAAAAGTAGCGGGAGAGCATCAATCTAAACAAGATTTAATGCGCTCAGTGCTGGTTGAAGCAATGACCAGTGCACTTGATTACTGGGAAAAGGCAACGGGGCAAAGTAAATTTACCTTTGCTGAACAAAGTGGGTTATGGCGTGTTTATTTAGACCGTAGTACCTTGCAAACCCGCACATTAGATAAATACCTAAGAATTGAAACCCTGCCTAAAACGCCTCGCTGGCGCACGGTGCTTAACTCACTAGACTATATTCTGGAACATTGTAAAGAACAAAGTCCAGAACGAACCTATATCGAGGTACAACGCGATAAACTGCAAAAACTATTAACCAGTGACTAGGGTTTGTTGACCTTTCGCGATTAAATTTTGTTCGAGATAAAAGCGTTTGCGGATCCTTTCTACGGCGTTATCTGCTTCTCATCAGGTAGAGTAACGACATTTTAAATGTCTCTGCCTTGAATAAAGAAAGCACAAACGGCTGCAACAATCAGCTCAAAAGATCAACTGCCCCCTAATTCAGTCGACCTAAAAAACCCGTTTTAACGGGTTTTTTATATTGTCCCGTCTAATACCTTCCTTGCCCTAAACCTCACTAGCATAATCAAATCATGCTTTATTCATTCGGTACAGCGGACTCAAACATACATCCTCTTCTTTGAGGCTTGCTAAGGGTTTTCATCATGCCAATAACACACCAACTCACCTTGATTTACAGAGCAAAAAAACTTACTTATCCGGCATTTTATGCTTAGACCAAAACCTCGCTTACTGGTGATTTTTGATAGAAAAATATTGTCAAGGCTGCTCACGCTTCACTTATCGCTAAGGTTTGCGATGATAATCACAACAATTTGCCAGATTTATTTTCCGGCTCAAACTTTCCGTTTTATCCGGCAGTGAGCAAGATCTCAATAATCTTAAAAAAAATAAAAGCCCTTCATTTAAAAATATTAAAATGATAGCGAGCACTCACTATTTTAATGTAATAATAGGAAGAACGTGATCCGCCTCACCGTTCATTTTTCAAACTCAAAAGGGCCTAAAAAACAAATTTTAACAAAAATGACGAGACAATGGGTGTTTTTGACATTTTTAACGAGAATTGAAATTGATAATTTTCCCCACAAGGTGTTTCCTTAGTCTTGTCAACGGCCTACAGGCCACTCATTCCATCTTGCTCCTCCGGCATGATGAATATAATGAGGTAGGTCATTGCGAGTGTTAATCCAATGATGACATTCATATCCATTTGTGAAATGAAAGCAAATAGTAAGGAACAGCTATGCTTGCCAATATTAAAAAAACAGCACTAGCCGCAGCCGTTATTGCCGCTGCCAGCAGTGTTTCCGCTCCAGCGCTTGCGCGTAGTGAGCTGACCATCGTGCCAGATTTCTATCCAACTATGGTGCGTAACTTTAACCCCTACCTAGCAACTAACCTACGTACTACCACTGATTTTATTTATGAACCTTTAGTGGTTTTTAATGAAATGCAGGGCAATACGCCTGTCATGCGCTTGGCAGAAAACTTTAAGATGTCAGATGACTTAATGAGCGTTACTTTCGATATTCGTAAAGGCGTGAAATGGTCAGATGGTAAAGGATTCAGTGCAAATGATGTTATTTACTCATTTGGCCTACTCAAAGAGAAACCAGAACTTGATCAGCGCGGTATCAATAAATGGGTAACCAGCATTGAAAAAATTAATGATTACAAAGTACGTTTCCGTTTAAGTGAAGCCAACTCTAACGTACCGTATGAAATTGCTCAGGTGCCAATCGTCGCAGAGCATATTTGGAAAAAAGTCAAAGATCCTGCAACCTTTACGAACGAAAATCCAGTAGGTACTGGCCCATTTACTGAGATCGACACCTTTACTCCACAGCTTTACATCCAGTGCCGTAACCCAAATTATTGGGATGCCGCAAACTTAGAAGTAGACTGTCTACGCGTACCACAAATTGCTAATAACGACCAATTGCTGGGCAAGATTGTTAACTCAGAATTAGACTGGACTTCTTCTTTTATACCAGACATTGATCGTACTTACGCGGCCGCAAGTCCAAAACACCATTACTGGTATCCTGCAGCCGGTACACAAGCATTTATGGTCAACTTCAAAAACTCAGATCCAGCGAAGAAAGAAGCACTGACTAACGTTGATTTTCGTCGTGCATTCTCTATGGCACTGGATCGTCAAACCATCATTGATATTGCGTTCTATGGCGGTGGCACAGTCAACGACTTTGCTTCAGGGCTTGGTTATGCGTTCGAATCATGGTCAGACGAAGCGGTTCACAATAAATACAAAGGGTTCAATACTTATAACGTTGATGGCTCAAAAACATTGCTTGCTAAAGCGGGCTTTAAAGACATCAATGGTGATGGCTACGTAGAAACCCCATCAGGAAAATCTTTTGAACTCTTGATTCAATCACCAAACGGTTGGACTGATTTCAACAATACCGTTCAGCTCGCCGTTGAACAATTACAAGAAGTCGGCATCAAAGCTCGCGCTCGTACACCTGAATTTGCTGTGTATAACCAAGCAATGTTAGAAGGTGATTACGATGTGGCTTACACCAACTATTTCCACGGTGCAGATCCATACACGTATTGGAACAGTGCTTACAATTCAGCCTTACAAAAAGGTGATGGCATGCCTCGCTTTGCGATGCACTACTTCACCAACAGTAAGCTGGATAGTTTACTTGATAGCTTCTACAAAACTGCGGATAAGAATGAACAGCTAGAAATTGCTCATGGTATCCAGAAAATCATTGCAGAAAATCAAGTCACGATTCCAGTGCTGTCTGGTGCTTGGATGTATCAATATAACACCACTCGCTTTACTGGATGGTGGAACGAAGAAAATCCTAAGGGCCGTCCAAGTATTTGGGCTGGTATCCCAGAACGTCTACTTCACGTACTGGATTTAAAACCAGTTAAGTAAACGTTTATTCCAGCGGCGTACCCGTTACGCCGCTATTTAAAATCCCCCTCGCTTATCCATTGTAAGTATGGCGCATGTCGTCAGGGGATTTCTCGCTCTTAATTTCGCAAGGAGCGGCCTGAATGAAAGATCAGGAAAACTGGGTGAGTAAGGTGTAAGTTATGGGTTATTTTTTAAGACGTTTGTCGTTCTATTTTGCCGCGTTGCTGGTCGCAGCAACACTAAACTTTATTATACCGCGAGCAATGCCGGGTGATCCGGTTACCATGATGTTCGCACACGCAACAACACAAGTAACGCCTGAACGAATCGAAGCAATGCGCCAACTGCTAGGATTCGTTGATGGGCCTATCTTGATGCAATATTTTACTTATATGAAGAGCATCCTCAGCTGGGAGCTTGGGACTTCAATCAAATTTTATCCGTTAAGTGTCAATGAATTATTGGCTAGCGCTTTTGGGTGGTCTCTGTTTTTAGCCGGTACCGCCGTGATCATCTCTTTTTCGATTGGCTCAATTCTTGGCATTTTTGCAGCATGGAAACGAGGCAGCTACTACGATACGTTTATCACGCCGGGAATGCTGGTCATTCAAGCCGTGCCACAAGTCGTTATTGCGATGCTGGCCATGTTCACTTTTGCCATCGGATTAAGATGGTTTCCAACCGGCTATGCTTATACTCCCGGAACCCTACCCGATTGGACCAGCTGGGAATTTATCAAAAATGTCGGCTATCACGCTGTTCTCCCCCTTCTTTGTGCTTCCATTGTGCAAATTGGTGGTTTTTTGGTCAATATGCGCAACAACATGATCAACTTACTCGCCGAAGATTATATCACGATGGCGAAAGGAAAAGGGCTAAGCGAAAACCGAGTAGTCTTCAACTACGCTGCTCGTAATGCACTGCTACCTAGTGTCACGGCATTATCGATGTCTTTGGGTATGTCGATTGGTGGCCAATTGATCATTGAAATTATCTTTAACTACCCCGGTCTTGGCAGCGTACTGTTTAACGCTATCACATCACGTGATTATCAAGTCCTACAAGGTCAGCTCATCATTATGACCCTCTTTATGCTGTTCTTTAACCTTCTAGCCGACATGCTCTATGTTGTGCTCGACCCTCGCTTACGTAAGGGAGGCAAATAAATTATGAAAGCACTATGGAAACTACTGCGCGGCAATCGAATGGCGATGCTTGGCGTAACAATACTCAGTTTATTCTTATTAATGGCGGTATTTGCACCTTTTATTACACAACATGCGCCTGATAAGCGCACGGGTAATCCCCATGAATATCCAAGCTTTGTGGTAAAAGCAGCCAAAGCAAACCCGGATGGCTGGGTGGCTGAAAACTTGGGCAATGATCGTCGAAAATTAGCCATGTCGAAAAAAGAAAATCACGTGTTAGGAACAACTCGAATGGGACGTGATGTGTGGTCTCAAGTTGCTTATGGCGCTCGAGTGTCTCTTGCGGTCGGCTTCGGTGCAGGGATGACCGTCTGTTTTCTTGCGACAGTCATCGGTGTTTCAGCTGGCTATTTTGGCGGTAAAATTGATGACTTCTTGACCGCGGCAATGAACATTATGTTGGTTATCCCGCAATATCCATTGTTATTTGTGGTCGCTGCCTTCATCGGTCAAGCGGGGCCATTAACCATTGCGCTGATCATCGGCTGTACCTCCTGGGCTTGGGGGGCAAGGGTTGTCCGAGCCCAAACCATGGCACTACGAGAAAAAGAGTTTGTGAAAGCCGCTGAAGTGTTAGGAGAATCTTCTTGGCGAATCATTTTTGTCGAAATACTGCCTAACCTCATTTCGATTGTGGGAGCCAGCTTTATTGGATCGGTTATGTACGCCATCATGATGGAAGCCACTATCTCCTTCCTTGGCTTAGGCGATCCAAACACCATTAGCTGGGGCATCATGCTATATAACGTACAAACCTCATCTTCCATGCTAATTGGCGCTTGGTGGGAACTATTAGCACCTTGTATATCCTTAACCTTACTGGTGACAGGTTTAGCGCTGCTGAACTTTGCGGTTGATGAAATTGCCAACCCACAATTACGTTCTCACAAAGGAATGAAACGCTGGAAAAAACTGGCTCAACAAGACAAACGTCAGCGTAAGCCAGTTCTAGAACCTCAACCAGCTATTTGGAGCGGAGACAAATAATTATGACTGAACCACTTATCTCAATCCGCAACCTTTGCGTTGACTATATTACTGATGCTGGCGATGTCCGCGCTTGTAACGACGTGAGTTTTAATATTGCTCCAGGGGAAGTATTTGGCCTCGCGGGAGAGTCTGGTTGTGGTAAATCCACCGTTGCCTTCTCTCTGATGCGTTTACATAAGCCGCCCGCATTTATTACCGGAGGCGAGGTCATTTTCAACGGTGAAAATATCCTGAAATATAGTGATGACCGTATGCAATCGTTCCGTTGGAACGAAATGTCGATGGTCTTTCAAAGTGCAATGAACGCACTTAACCCAGTGCTCACGATGGAAGAACAGTTCTGTGATGTGATTATGCGTCACACCTCTATGACTCGTGCGCAAGCGAAACGGCGAGCAGAGGGGTTACTCGAAATTGTCGATATTCATCCAAGTCGCTTAAATGACTATCCACACCAATTCTCAGGCGGGATGCGCCAGCGCCTGGTGATTGCAATTGCGCTAGCATTAAACCCTAAGATGATCATTATGGATGAACCAACCACCGCATTAGATGTGGTGGTTCAGCGGGAAATATTGCAAAAGATCTATGCCCTAAAAGAGGAGTTTGGATTTTCTATCTTATTCATTACCCATGATCTGTCATTGATGGTCGAGTTTTCTGATCGTATTGGCATCATGTACTCTGGGGAACTGATCGAAGTTGCACCATCTAAACAGATCTTGGAAAACCCGTATCACCCTTATACCAAAGGTTTGGGTAGTTCCTTCCCTCCATTAACCGGGCCCAAAACAAAACTAACCGGGATTCCAGGCAACCCATTGAATTTACTTGAAATACCGAAAGGTTGTCGCTTTCAGGCTCGCTGTGATCGTGTCCATGAAGCCTGCACTAAAGTGCCCACAACGTTACGCCAAATCGAGCCTAATCGGTTCTCAAACTGCCACCTTTATGGTGAACCGATAACCCAAGTAAAACTGTAGGCTGCGACGCAGGTAATCACCGTATTTCTGGAGACAATTATGAGTAAAGCATTAGGTGAGCTGTTAATGGAAGGGAAAAACTTAGTCAAAGATTTCCCAATCAACAGCAATGCACTAAAACAACCCATGATGCGTGCAATTAACGACGTATCATTCAAAATGTACAAAAGTCGTGGTTTGTCGGTCGTTGGTGAGTCCGGCTCAGGTAAATCCACCACCGCTAAAATGATTGCCAAAATGTACGCTCCAACCTCTGGATCAATTGAGTATAAGGGCAAGAACATATTAGGCATCAAATCCCGCAAAGAACTGATGCACTATCGGGAAGGTGTACAAATGGTATGGCAAGATCCTTTTGGATCACTCAACCCTACACACACCATTTTTCACCATATTGCTCGCCCCTTACTGATCCATAAAAAGGTAACCCCGGGCAATAAAAAAGAGTTGCAAGAACGGGTTTATGACCTACTCGAGCAAGTTGGCTTGATTCCTCCTAAAGAAACCGCAGAGAAGTACCCCCATCAACTTTCAGGGGGACAACGACAGCGGATTAACTTAGCTCGTAATATCGCGGTCGGCGCAGAAGTTGTACTGGCAGATGAACCGACGTCAATGCTAGACGTTTCGATCCGCGCAGGGGTGCTCAACCTGATGGAAGAGATGAAGTTTGAAAAACAGATGTCTCTGCTTTACATCACACACGATATCGCAACAGCACGCTATATCGCAGAAGACCTTGCTGTGATGTATGTGGGCCACATGGTTGAATGGGGAGATACCGATGAAATCATTCATGATCCACAACATCCCTATACTCAATTGCTTGTCTCTGCGGTGCCCGATCCGAAAAAATCGATCCATGAGAAATTAAAAGGAAACAAAGGAGAAATCCCTCTATGGACGCCAGATTCACTCGGATGTCCTTTTGCCGGTCGCTGTTTACATGCTAGCGATAAGTGTCGAGAAGCTTTGCCACCGGTTACTCAATTGTCGGACAACCATTTTGTCCGTTGTTACCTGTATGAAAAATAACACGTTGCGCTCAGATCACTGAGCGCTCTTTTGTGTGAAGTGCGGAGAAGTAAAATGCAATTGCTCATCAACCATATTGGCTACGAAACTTTTGGCCCCAAACAAGCGGTATTACTGGCTGATGACTCAAGTTTATCAAGCAAAGAAGTTAGCTTGATATGCGCGCACAGTCACCAAACTGTCGCTCGCATAGCTATCAAAATAGGTGGGCGAGTTGATCATTGGCATCATGGTGATTTCTATCAACTCGACTTTTCTTATATCACTCAAGAAGGGCAATATTATCTCCGCCTTGAGCAAACGCAATCTGCTTGTTTTGTGATCAAGCAAGGGTTGCTGATGCAATCGACCTTTTCAGATGTGCTGCATTATTTTAAATCGCAACGATGCTCCGGCATTTTTGATAAGCAAGATAAGCACGTACCACTTCTAGGCACTCACACCACTGCTGATGTGCATGGAGGTTGGTACGATGCTTCTGGTGACGTAAGTAAATACTTAAGTCACCTTTCTTACGCTAACTATTTGAACCCACAGCAAACACCGATGGTGGTTTGGAACATGCTCAAAGGATTAGCGATTTTAAACCATCACTCGGGTTTTGCCGCTTTCCCTCGCACTCGCCTCATAGAAGAAGCGTTGTTTGGTGCTGATTTTCTGGTTCGAATGCAAAACGCCGAGGGTTTTTTTTATATGACCGTCTTTGACCAATGGAGTAAAGAGATCAAACAACGGGAAATCTGCGCGTATTCGACGCAAAAAGGTCTAAAATCAGCGCAGTTTCAAGCAGGCTTTCGCCAAGGTGGTGGTATCGCTATCGCTGCTTTAGCGGCCGCAGCAAGGCTAGAAATCAGCGGAGATTACTCTAGTCAAGACTACCTTGCTGCGGCAGAACAGGGGTATCACCATTTAAAAATCCATAACCTCACTTACCTCGATGATGGACAAGAAAATATCATTGATGAGTATTGTGCCTTACTCGCGTGCTGCGAGCTTTATCGTACCACGCAACAAGATCCATACTTATTAGCAGCCCGAGACTGGGCTAAACGTTTATCTGCTCGACAATATTGTGATGAACAACAAGCGTATTTTTGGTCAGCGAACAGCGATGGCTCTCGTCCTTATTATCATGCTGTGGAAGCAGGGCTTCCGATTATCGCTTTATGCGAATACCTTGCAATCGAACCATCCAAAAATCATCAATTGCCTATCCAGCAAGTGATCGAGCGTGCTTGCCAATTTGAGCTAACCATCACACAAGATGTTACCAATCCCTTTGGTTATCCACGTCAGTACGTTTGTGATACTCAAGGAAATAAACGTTCTAGCTTTTTTGTGCCGCACGACAATGAAAGTGGTTATTGGTGGCAAGGTGAAAATGCTCGCTTAGCCTCTCTCGCATCCATGGCCTACCTTGCTCAACCTTACTTAAGCGATGAAACCACCCGGTCCTCGCTGCTCGGTTTCGCCAATAATGCTCTCAATTGGATTCTCGGGCTCAATCCTTACGACATGTGTATGCTCGATGGCCACGGTCGGAATAACCCAGACTACCTACCCCATTTAGGTTTTTTTAACGCAAAAGGAGGCGTCTGTAATGGCATCACTGCGGGCTTTGAGGACGAAAGCGATATTGCCTTTAATCCTATCGCTCAAAAAGATGACATGTTACAAAACTGGCGTTGGGGAGAACAATGGATTCCTCATGCGGCTTGGTATTTGTTAGCAATCACATCTCAATTTGTCCACTTTTCTTCCGCACCAGGAGCAGACCAATGATCAGCTATTACGTCGGAATCGATGGCGGAGGCACCTCGTGCCGAGCCAGAATTCGGGATCAACACGGAACACTCATTGGAGAAGGAAAAAGCGGCAGTGCCAATATTTTACTGGGGATTGCACCTGCAATGCAGTCGATCACGGCAGCCATTAGCCAAGCAGCTCAACAAGGTGGATTAAATAAGCAACACTTTTCTCATATGCATGTTGGATTAGCGCTTGCGGGTGCCGAGCATCAGACAAGCTGGTTTGCATTTATGCAGCAGTCTCATCCATTCGCTTCGATGACCCTCAATACCGATGCATACGGTGCCTGTCTAGGCGCGCATAACGGTAACGATGGGGCAATTATCATTGCAGGAACCGGCTCTTGTGGCTTATTCATTCACCAAAGTCAGCAGCATATCGTGGGCGGGCGTGAGTTCCCCATTTCTGATCAAGGGAGCGGCGCGGCAATGGGGTTGCATCTCATTCAGCAGTTGGTCTTAATTCATGATGGCATTCGCCCAGCTACCGCGCTGAGTGATGCTATCTTCGCTTATTTTGCCGATGATATTGACCAGATTGTCTCTTGGTCTAAGAACGCCCTACCCAGAGATTATGGTCAATTTTGCCCGCAAGTTTTTTTATTTGCCGAGCAAGGTGATCCGCTCGCCATGGAGCTTCTTAAACAAACGGCTCGTGATATCGAAATGTTCATTTTTGCACTGCGTGCCAAAGGAGCCTCACAATTTTGCTTAATGGGCAGTATCGCAGAACGCATCATCACTTGGCTCGCTCCACCCGTTCAACACTGGATTGTCCCTGCTCAATTTGATGCGATTGAAGGCGCATTAATGTTTGCTGGCAAACCAGAACACAACTTGTATAAAGGATAGAATTATGAGCTATCGAATAGACTTTGCGGTACTCTCAGAACAGCCTTCCCATTGCCGTTTTGGTCTAACATTACATAATCTAAGCGATCAAGATCTGCACCATTGGACGCTGCATTTTTCTATTGAGCGCTACATTGAATCCGACACCGTAACTCAAGGTCAACTACAGCAAGTTGGTAGCTTTTGCTCCCTGTTACCAAACCAAAAAATATTGGAAGCTAATAGCCATTTTTACTGTGAATTTTGTATAAAAACGGCCCCTTTCCATTTTTATAGTGATGGGATTAAAGAAGCATTTATTCAACTTAGTGATGAACATCCGATTACCCGCTACCCGGTCATCGTCACCCCCATTGCTTTGGCTTCGCCCTACCGAGAACGCAGTGAACTTCCCGCGGTTGAGGTTGCTGAGTTGTGCTTGATTCCCTACCCCAATCATGTCGAGCAACAGCAAGGCGTGTGCCATCTTACGGCTAACCGCTCAATAGACATACAAACGCCGCTGGCTGAATCCGCCGCTCATTGGCTAACAGAAGAGCTCACCTCTTTGCACCATTTCACCTTAGCAGGCGAGGGGGCGATTGCTATCACTTATCGCTTAAATCCAACCCTTGATAACGGGTGCTATCAACTCAAAATTGAACACGATAGCATTCTTGTTGATGCCAATAGCCAACAAGGATTTGTTCATGCTAGCGCCAGCTTGTTGCAACTGGCGAAAAAAACGCAAGACGCATTAACCTTCCCACAACTGAGTATCGTCGATCATCCTCGCTTTTCATACCGCGGTATGATGCTCGATTGTGCACGTCATTTTTACAGTGTGGACGAGGTAAAAAGGCTCATCAACCAACTTGCACACTATAAATTCAATACGTTTCACTGGCACTTAACCGATGATGAAGGGTGGCGAATTGAGATTAAATCCCTTCCCCAATTAACTGATATTGGAGCGTGGCGCGGGATGGGTCTTCCCATTGAACCGCAATACAGCAAATTAACCGAGGTACATGGCGGCTTTTATACGCAACAAGAGATAAAACAAGTCATTGATTATGCTGAAAAACGTGGCATTACGATTATCCCGGAAATTGACATTCCTGGTCATAGCCGTGCCGCGATTAAATCATTACCGGAATGGTTAGTCGATAAAGACGATCACTCCACTTATCGTAGCATCCAATACTATACCGATAATGTTCTCTCGCCAGCATTGGCCGGGACTTATCGCTTCATGGATCTGGTACTGGAAGAAGTTGCGGCCCTTTTCCCAAGCCATTTTATTCATATTGGCGCTGATGAAGTCCCGCATGGTGTTTGGCTCGCTAGCACCAAATGCCAAGCCTTAATGAAGGAGCATGGCTATCAAGACGCCAAAGAATTACAAGGCCATCTGCTGCGCTACGCTGAGAAAAAACTCAAGTCACTAGGCAAACGAATGGTGGGGTGGGAAGAGGCACAACATGGCAATAAAGTCAGCAAAGATACCGTTATCTATTCTTGGCTTTCCGAACAAGCAGCGTTGCAGTGTGCCAAACAAGGGTTTGATGTCATTTTGCAACCGGGTCAATTTACCTATCTCGATATAGTACAAGACTACGCTCCTGAAGAACCAGGCACTGACTGGGCTGGCGTGATACCGCTCGAACGAGCTTATTACTATGAACCGTTAGCAGAAGTTGCTGACGATAATCCTTTGCGCAAACGCATTTTAGGTATTCAGTGTGCCTTATGGAGTGAACGTGTTAATCACACATCACGCTTGGATTATATGCTCTATCCTCGCCTTACTGCCTTAGCAGAAGCTGGCTGGACAGAAAAACCACAACGCCACTGGATCAATTATCTTGCTCGTCTTAAAGGACATTTACCCTTATTAGACAAACAAGGCATTGGTTACCGAGCCCCGTGGAAAGTATAAAACGAAACCAGAGGGTTGCCCCTCTCCTGTTTTCTCTAGCATCGATATTGAGCGATACCCTGTATCGCTGTTTTAAAAGGAAATTACCATGAAATACGGCTATTTCGATAATGAACATCGTGAATATGTCATTACTCGCCCGGATGTACCCGCTCCTTGGACGAATTACCTAGGAACAGAAAAATTTTGCAGTGTGATCTCTCATAACGCTGGGGGTTACTCGTTTTACCACTCTCCTGAATACAACCGAATCACTAAGTTTCGCCCGAACTTTACGCAAGATCGTCCCGGTCACTATGTCTATCTACGCGATGACCAAACCGGAGACAGCTGGTCAATTTCATGGCAACCGGTCGCCAAAAATTTAGACCAAGCGAAGTACGAAGTTCGCCATGGCCTTTCTTATTCTAAGTTTCGATGTGAGTACAACGGCATAACGGCCAGCAAGACGCTATTTATTCCGAAAGGTGAAGATGCCGAACTTTGGGATGTGGTGATCGAAAACACCTCGGATCAAGTACGAACAATCAGTGCTTTCAATTATGTAGAGTTCTCTTTTAGCCATATTGCTTCTGATAATCAAAACCATCAAATGTCATTATACTCGGCTGGAACTGAATATGCTGATGGTGTCATTGAGTACGATCTTTACTACAACACCGATGACTTCTTAGGTTTTTACTACTTAACCTCCACTTTTGATCCTGATAGCTATGACGGTCAACGTGATGCTTTTTTGGGTATGTATCGAGATGAAGCAAACCCAATCGCCGTTGAACAGGGACGCTGCTCTAATAGCGCACAAACCTGCTACAACCATTGTGGTGCTTTGCATAAGCAATTTATTCTACAACCGGGAGAAAAAGTCCGTTTTGCCGTGATTCTTGGCGTCGGTAAAGGTAATGGCGCAAAACTACGTAAAAAATATCAAGATTTAAATCAAGTCGATAACGCTTTTGCCGGTATCAAAGCTCACTGGAATGAGCGCTGTGCTAAATTCCAAGTGAAATCGCCTAACGAGGGGCTAGATACCATGATCAACGCATGGACCCTTTATCAAGCAGAAACTTGCGTCGTTTGGTCTCGTTTTGCCTCCTTTATCGAAGTGGGAGGCCGTACTGGGCTTGGCTACCGAGACACGGCACAAGATGCCATTTCAGTGCCTCACACCAACCCAGCCATGACACGCAAACGTCTGGTGGATTTACTACGTGGGCAAGTCAAAGCCGGGTACGGGTTACACTTATTTGATCCCGACTGGTTTGATCCAGAAAAAGCCGATGTTAAACCATCTAAGTCACCCACGGTGGTCCCTACGCCTTCTGACGAAGACAAAATCCACGGTATTAAAGATACCTGTTCCGATGATCATTTATGGATCGTGCCAACTATTCTCAACTACGTTAAAGAAACCGGAGAGCTTGATTTTATTGACCAAGTTATTCCCTACGCGGATGGTGGAGAAGCCAGTGTCTATCAGCACATGATGGCCGCTCTTGATTTCTCAGCTGAATACGTGGGTCAAACCGGTATTTGTAAAGGTTTACGTGCAGACTGGAATGACTGCTTAAACCTCGGTGGCGGGGAATCGGCGATGGTTTCTTTCCTGCACTTCTGGGCGTTAGAAGCATTCTTAGAACTTGCAAACTATCGAGGCGACAATGTAGCGATAGCAAAATACCAAGCCATGGCTGATAAAGTTCGCCAAGCTTGTGAAACTCATTTATGGGATGAGCAAGGGGAATGGTATATCCGTGGCTTAACCAAAGATGGCGATAAAATTGGCACCTTCGACCAGCCAGAAGGAAAAGTGCATTTAGAATCCAATACCCTCGCGGTATTATCTGGTGCCGTTTCCGCAGAGCGCGGCCAAAAAGCGATGGATGCTGTTTATCAATATCTGTTCTCACAATACGGTTTACACCTTAATGCTCCTTCCTTTGCCACCCCCAATGATGACATCGGTTTTGTAACTCGTGTCTATCAAGGCGTGAAAGAAAATGGCGCGATCTTCTCACATCCTAACCCATGGGCATGGGTTGCAGAAGCCAAACTTGGTCGTGGTGATCGAGCAATGGAGTTTTATGATGCCCTTAATCCTTATAACCAAAATGACATCATCGAAACGCGGGTCGCTGAACCTTATTCCTATGTGCAATTTATTATGGGGCGCGATCATCAAGATCATGGCAGAGCCAACCACCCTTGGTTAACCGGAACTTCTGGTTGGGCTTATTATGCCACAACCAACTATTTGCTTGGTGTGCGCTGTGGCTTTGATAGCTTAACGATTGATCCTTGTATTCCAACCTCATGGCCTGGCTTTGAAATTACCCGTCAATGGCGTGGAGCGACTTATCAGATCAAAGTAGAAAACCCACAAAACGTCAGTAAAGGCGTGCAAACCCTCATCCTTAATGATCAGGAGGTTGAGGAGATCCCCGCTCAACCGACCGGCAGTATCAATCACGTTACCGTCATTATGGGTTAAATATTCTGGGCGCAGTGATACTGCGCCCATACAAGGAGTACAATAAATGATTCAATTTGGTACTGGTGGCTGGCGAGCCTTTATTGGTGAAGAGTTTACCAAAGACAACGTTCGTTTAGTTGCTCAAGCACTAGCCAATATTATCAATGCGGAGCAAGTCGCTCAGTCTGGATTTGTGATTGGCTATGATCGACGTTTTTTATCCGATAAAGCCGGACGCTGGTTTGCAGAAGTGTTAGCTGGAAACGGTATTGTCGTGAGTTTTATTAATAAATTTGTCCCTACTCCGGTGGTTATGTTTAAAGCCAAAGCGATGGATTGTGCCTATTCCGCCTGCATTACCGCTTCACATAACCCAGCCGATTATAATGGTATCAAAATTTTTATTCGTGGTGGACGAGATGCCGATGAGATCATCACCCAAAAAATTGAACAACAAATTGCCAATTTAAGCACTGAAGATGTTCGTTCTATAGACTTTGAGCATGCCGTCAACCAGCAGCAAGTCATGCTCATCAACCCCATGAACGAATTTGTCGATTCAATCATCAATGCCATTGATATCGAAGCGATTAAAAAAGCGAACTTACGCGTGTTGATCGACCCAATGTTTGGTGTTGCCAAAAATGCACTCCAAACGGTTTTGATTAATGGTCGCTGTGATGTCGATGTGATCAATGATGGCAAAAACCCTGACTTTGGTGGGCTGATGCCTTCCCCCAGTGCCGCCACCCTTTATCGCTTACAACATCTGGTTAAAAATGAAGGCTACGATATTGGGATCGGCACCGATGGTGATGCCGACCGGCTGGGGATCATCGATGAGAAAGGCAATTTTATTCACCCCAATGAAGTACTGATCCTGCTCTATTACTATTTATTAGAGTATAAAGGCTGGAAAGGTTCCGTGGTGCGCAATATTGCGACCACCCACCTGCTGGATAAAATTGCCGCCGACCACGGTGAACAATGCTTTGAAGTTCCCGTTGGCTTTAAACATATCTCTTCACAAATGGAAGCCGATGATTCTTTGATTGGTGGTGAAAGCTCCGGCGGCTTAACCATCCGAGGTCATATCAAAGGTAAAGATGGCGTGTTTGCCTCCAGTTTATTGGTGGAAATGCTCAGCGTGACCGGCAAAAAGCTCTCAGAGTTGCTGGATGAAATTTACCATCGCTACGGCTATGCCTATACCGCAGAAGGGGATTGCACTTTTAAAGCAGATGAAAAAGCGACCCTTTATCACAAAATCTACGTCGAGAAACAACTGCCCGATTTTGCTTATGAGGTAGAAAAAGTCAGTTATGCCGATGGCGCAAAAGTATACTTTAAAAATGGCGGTTGGGTGATTGCTCGTTTTTCTGGCACTGAACCCCTATTGCGAATTTTTGCTGAGATGGAAGATAAAGCGACGGCAGAACAAGTGTTAAATCAGATGAAAACATTTCTCTCTTTATCATAAGAAATGACCAACCTGATTAGCCATGGCCCAGCTTGATGCTGGGCTAATTTATGCCATTTAAAAAGCCAAAAGCCCTTGTTGATCAATCGTCACCGCAACTGGCTGACCGATAGCAATCTCCGTTGTTGCGGTCGCAAGTAATGTCAGGCCCTCAACATCTATCAGATAACGGCAGTGATCCCCCATAAACTGTTGTTCAAGCACGACAATCGAGCTAGAAGGATCCGGTTGAATATGTACATGTTGTGGACGCAGTAATAAATCACACGCCTGATCTTGTTGAATCGGTCGCTGTGCTAATGCCTTTAGCATTCCGAAATGAGTCTGGTAATGCGCTGCATCGACGCGGCGAGCCGGCAAATAACGACCACCCCCTAAAAAATCTGCCACAAATCGGCTCGTTGGACGATAATACAGCTCAGAAGCAGTACCAATCTGTTCAATCACACCTCGATTCATCACCGCCATTTTATCAGCAAAGGCAAACGCTTCTTCTCGGCTGTGAGTCACAAAAATAGCGGTCACCCCTTGCGCCTTAAATAACTTGCGAATTTCAATAATCAATTCATGCCGAACTTGAGTATCAATATTCGAAAAAGGCTCATCAAGCAGTAACAGATCGGGTTTATAAGCCAGTGAACGAGCGATAGCGACACGTTGCTGTTGTCCTCCCGATAACTGGTGTGGATAACGCTCAGCAAAAGTTCCTAAATGGACTAGTTCAAGCATTTCTGCGACTTTTTCCTGAACCTTATCACGCTCAAGGCCACGCAAACCAAACGCTACATTTTCAGCCACCGTTAAATGTGGGAATAATGCATAATCTTGAAAAATCATGCCAATGTTTCGTTGCTCGGGTGGCACCCAATGTCGGCCATTGTCGATAAGCCGACCATTGAGGTGCATTTCACCGGAGCTGAGAGGTAATAAGCCGGCTATCGCTTTCAATAAAGTGGTTTTTCCACAGCCACTGGCTCCAAGTAAACAGACGATTTGCCCACTTTCCACCTCTAATGATAAGGATTCTAATATAACTTGATCCTCATATTGGCAAGAGAGATTGTTAATCAATAAAGCACTATTCATTAGTGTTTTTGCTCCAGTGAACGGTTAACGATAAGTAAAGGAATCAATCCGACCAACACAAGCAGGATCGCAGGCATTGCTGCTATTTCTAACCGCTCATCTGAGGCGTAGTTATACACATAGGTGGCTAACGTTTCAAAATTGAATGGGCGCAACAATAACGCGGCGTTGAGTTCTTTCATCGATTCAATAAACACCAATAGCCCAGCAATCAATATCCCACGCTTGACGAGAGGAAAATGGACACGCCAAAGCATGCGATTGGCATTACATCCCATTGTTCTGGCTGCCATGTCCAGCGATGGTGATACTTTATTGAGGCTGGTTTCAATACTGCCTATCGCCACAGCAGAAAACCTCACCACCATCGCAAAAATAATGGCGAACATTGAACCTGAAAAAATTAAACCGGGCCGCCCCCAATTTAACCACTTCGCTACGTCATTCACCCCATGATCGATCATTAATACCGGCATCATAATCCCGATTGCAAGCACCGTTCCAGGCACGGCATACCCCAAAGCAGCGATACGCATATAGATCAATGAACATTTGTTTGTATGCAGACGAACGTTAAAATTCATCACTAAAGCGACCATAACCGCAGTAATTGCCGCAAAAATAGCAACCGTAAAACTATTGAAAGCAAATTGGCGAAACTCGGCTGTCCAACTGACAGAAAAATAGATCAAGGCGTAATGGAACAACTGCAGTAAAGGTAAGACAAAGGCGACCAAGACGAGCCCCCAACACCATATTAACCCTAACCACTTTTTCCATCCCGTTAAGGCGTAACGACAATCTTCATGACTATTAAACTGAGTTTGAAATAACTTCTGTTTACGCCGACTGTATCGCTCACCACTCAGTAATAGCACAATAATAAACAGCATCAGGGCTGAAATCTTCGCTGCTGCATTTAAATTAGAGTATCCCAGCCAAGTATCATACACCGCGGTAGTTAAGGTATTGACCGCAAAATAGCTAACCGTACCAAAGTCACCTATCGTTTCCATGGCCACTAAAGCAAGCCCGACGGCTATAGAAGGACGAGCCAATGGCAAAGAGATACGTCTAAAACTTTCCCATGGGCTACATTTCAATAACCGAGCACTTTGTAGCAACGAGACACTCTGTTCCATAAAAGCGGCACGACAGAGTAAATAAACATAAGGGTATAAAACCAGTGACAACACCATAACAGCACCGGCCACGGTGCGAATATTGGGAAACCAGTAATCTCCCGCCGCCCATCCGGTTATCTCTCGTAGAAAAATCTGCACCGGGCCTGCGAAATCAAACCAGTCGGTATAGATATAGCCGATCAGGTAACCAGGCATAGCTAACGGTAAAACCAACGCCCATTGCAAATACTTTTCACTGGGTAAACGGCACATTGCCATTAGCCAAGCCGCTGGAAGACCAAGTAAAAAGGAACACAGCATAACTCCGAAGGTTAATAACAATGTATTCCAGATATAGGTCGGCATTACAGTGGTCATTAGATGAGCAAATAACGCATCACTTTCCCCAACAGCGGTATAGAAAATAGCTAAAATAGGCAAAACCAGTAGCAGCGCCAAAACACCACTACTGGTTTTCCATAGGAATTGTTTTTCATTCATCGTCAAAAACGACAAAACTTGATGGCATAGCCGTATCCTTCAAAGCATCTGCTATCGGTTTTAATCATCCCGAGCATTAGCTAACCAATTTAATTACAGATCAAACTTCACTTCATCCAACAGCTTCACCGCGGTGTTATGATGTGATGCAATCTCATCGAGTGAAATCGTATCCGCTTTAAAGTCCCCCCAAGAAGCCACTAAGGCAGAGCGAGCTACACCTGGCTTGACTGGATACTCAAAATTAACTTCAGCATACATCTGCTGCGCTTTATCACCGGTCAAAAATTCCATCAGTTTTAATGCATTCTCTTTATTTGGCGCATACTTTGCCATTGCCATACCTGAAATATTGACATGTGTTCCTGTGGTCTGTTGATTGGGGAAATTAATATAAACCGAATCCGCCCATGCTTTTTGCTCAGGATCATTGATCATCGCGCCAAGATAATAACTATTACCCAGTGAAACATCACACAATCCCTCTTTAATCGCTTTCACTTGACCGCGATCATTACCTTGTGGTTTACGAGCTAAGTTCGCTTTTACCCCTTTTAGCCACTGTTTCGTTTCCGCTTCACCATGATGAGCAATCATGGCTGAGACCAACGACACGTTATAAGGGTGCTTACCGCTTCGTGTACAAACTTTTCCTTTAAACTCGGGGTTTGCTAAATCAGCATAGTTAAAAGCATCGCCCAACTGACCGACTCGATCACGAGAAGAATAAACACTCCGAGTTCGCGTCGTTAATGCAAACCATTCATTTTCCTTATCTTGGTATTGCGCGGGAATGTTTGCTTCGATAAGTTCACTGGAGACCGGTTGCAATAACCCTTTATCAGTTAGTTCCGCTAAGCGACTAATATCAACGGTTAGAATAACATCGGCGGGGCTATATTCACCTTCCTGAACCAATTTTTCAGCGATTCCGGTTTTGGCAAACATAACGTTGACTTTAATCCCCGTTTCTTTCGTAAATTCATCAAACATTGGCTCAACCAGAAAAGGCTGCCGATAGGAGTAGACATTGACTTCTTGTGCAGCGATTACCGCTGGCGATAAGGTACTACATGCAATGGCAGTAAGCGTGAGGAGTTTTTTCATGGTTCAGTCCTTTATTATTAATAATGATAACACTTATCAATTTCACTCATTATATTGTTCAAACTGAATAAAACAATCGTGGAAAAATAAAAAAGCCTGCTATAAAAGCAAGCTTTTGCAATGTATTTGTAACCAATTATTACTTTAGAGTAACAAATTCAGGGTAAGCATCGACGCCACAGTCATGAACATCCATCCCTTCCAACTCTTCTTCCTCAGAAACGCGGATCCCCATGGTGGCTTTAAGCATTCCCCATACCACTAAACTTGCCATGAAAACCCAAGCAAAAATAACCGCCGCGCCGATGAACTGAGCACTAAAGCTCGCATCACCATTACTCAGTGGCACAACCATTAAGCCAAAGAAACCACACACGCCGTGTACTGAAATCGCCCCAACGGGATCATCAATTTTAAGCTTATCCAGCGCAATAATACTAAACACAACAATCACACCTGACACTGCACCTATCGCCACTGAATAGAGCGGAGAAGGAGATAGTGGATCCGCTGTAATCGCAACCAAACCGGCTAATGCTCCATTGAGTACCATCGTTAAATCAGCTTTGCCCCAAGTCGTTTTACACACCATAAGTGCAGCAATCGCTCCGGCAGCAGCCGCGGCATTGGTATTAAGGAAGATTTGTCCTACCGCGGTCGCGTTTTCAAAATCAGAAACCATTAGTTGTGAGCCACCGTTGAAACCAAACCAACCAAACCACAAAATGAAGGTACCTAATGTCGCTAATGGCATATTTGACCCCGGTATCGGATAAATTTGGCCATTTTTACCGTATTTCCCTTTACGAGCCCCCAGTAATAAAACGCCTGCGAGTGCTGCCGAAGCCCCAGCCATATGAACAATACCAGAACCAGCAAAGTCACTAAATCCGGCTTGCGCTAAGAAACCACCACCCCATGTCCAATAACCATGTATTGGGTAAATGAACGAGGTAAGCACCACCGCAAAAATTAAAAAAGCCCACAACTTCATACGTTCAGCTACCGCGCCTGAAACCACCGACATGGCGGTTGCAACAAAAACAACTTGAAAAAAGAAATCAGATTCTAGCGAGTGATCTGCCCCTGCATCTTGACTGCCGATCAGCGTACCAATGGATGGTAGCCACCCCCCTTCACTATTCCCTACATACATGATGTTATAGCCGACGATTAAATAAGTTGTACAAGCAATGGCATATAATACAAAGTTTTTCGTTAAAATTTCTGTGGTGTTTTTTGAACGAACTAATCCGGCTTCTAACATGGCAAAACCGGCAGCCATCCACATCACTAACGCGCCAGAAATCAAGAAAAAGAAGGTATCCAGTGCGTAGCGCAGTTCTGTTACTGTCACTGACAAATCCATAGTCATTATCTCCAATCCTTTGAATATTAAAGTGCTTCGCCATCAGTCTCGCCGGTACGAATGCGAACAGCGTGGCTCAAGTCATAAACAAATATTTTCCCGTCACCGATTTTCCCGGTATGAGCGGCTTTGATGATCGCTTCCAACACTCGATCAACATTATCCGCTTGAGTGGCAATCTCGATTTTTACTTTAGGTAGAAAGTCCACCTGATACTCCGCTCCACGGTAAAGCTCGGTATGTCCTTTCTGACGTCCAAAGCCTTTCACTTCAGCAACGGTCATACCTTCAATGCCGACATCGGCTAAGGCTTCACGTACATCATCGAGTTTAAAGGGTTTAATTATGGCGTTAATCAGTTTCATCGTATCCTCTCTGAAGCAGTAATCCATTTACACTTCAGTTAATCCAAGGTACGTGCCAACTTTTTAACATATTGAATAAAAAGGAAAAGATTAAATATTATCGTCATAAAAAACAATAAACGCACCATAACGGTGCGCCTATTTCCCTGATATAAAGCAACGTGAATCGTTGTCACCATATCGGTGCAACACTCGGCTCAACGCTCAGTTACAAACTTTCGCCATCCTACTAATAACTGCTGAAAATCGTCTAAACCACATTGGGCAAAACTTTCACAATCGTAGAAGCCAAATGCTTCATCACTCAGTAGCTCCTGTTCTTGTAACAAAATATTCTCTTGGATCGTTACCTCATCTCCTTGAATCAGCAGAGATATTTCTTGTCCAACTAAATATTGCTCTTGATTAGGCTGTTGCTGAGCCAGTTTAATCAGGTGCATGACCTGATCAATTTTCGTGCACTCCGCTGCTATTTCGTCTTGCAACCAACGTGCAATAACTTCAAACCCCATCTCACAACGCACACTATACTGTCCCAGTAAGGTATTACGGATAAATTGATACTCCATCGCTTATCGCCATCCTAATAACTGTCGCGTGCATGATACAAAAAAACCTTGCCGATGTAGACCTGGAAGAAATCAATATCCATAAAAAAACCGCCTCAACGGAGGCGGCCAGATTAAGCGTAAAGCTTAGACTGCTTGCTGAATAATCACACTTTCAGCCTTCTTGGTATAATGTGGCATCAAATGAAAGTTCAAGTAACGGTAAGTATCCGCAGCGGTCGCATCAATTTGCTTGGCATACGCTAAATATTCATCCATGGTTGGAATTCGACCAAGAATTGCGCCAACGGCTGAAAGTTCGGCAGAAGCCAAATAAACGTTTGCCCCAGTTCCAAGCCGGTTCGGGAAATTACGCGTTGAGGTTGACATAACGGTCGCTTTATCTGCAACACGAGCTTGGTTACCCATGCAGAGAGAACATCCCGGTGTTTCAATGCGAACCCCTGCCCGCCCAAAGATGCCGTAATAGCCTTCTTCGGTCAGTTGATCTCGATCCATCTTAGTCGGTGGTGCAACCCAAAGACGCGTCTCAAGTTGACCGTTATATTTTTCAATCAATTTACCAGCAGCGCGGAAATGACCAATATTGGTCATACAAGAACCAATAAACACTTCATCGATCTTAGTCCCTGCGCACTCAGAAAGTAGCCGAGCATCATCAGGATCATTGGGTGCACAAAGAATCGGCTCTTTAATGTCAGCCAAATCGATCTCAATCACGTGCGCATATTCCGCGTCTTTATCTGCTTCCATCAACTGCGGATTGGCCAGCCACTCTTCCATCGCTTTAATACGACGCTCAATCGTACGACGATCACCATAGCCTTCAGCGATCATCCATTTGAGCATGGTGATATTGGAATTCAGGTATTCCGCAATCGATTCTTGGGATAATTTGACGGTACAGCCCGCCGCCGAACGTTCAGCAGAAGCATCAGACAACTCAAACGCTTGCTCAACCGTTAGGTGTTCCACTCCCTCAATTTCTAGCACTCGGCCAGAGAATTCATTAATTTTCCCTGCTTTTTCAACCGTCAGTAGCCCTTGCTTAATACCGTAATAAGGAATGGCATGGACTAAGTCTCGTAAGGTAATACCCGACTGCATTTTGCCTTTAAAACGGACCAAAATCGATTCTGGCATATCCAAAGGCATGACACCGGTAGCAGCAGCAAACGCCACTAAACCCGAGCCAGCTGGAAATGAAATCCCTAATGGAAAACGGGTGTGTGAGTCCCCGCCTGTACCTACGGTATCAGGCAGCAGCATGCGGTTTAACCAAGAGTGAATCACCCCATCTCCAGGGCGCAGTGAAACCCCACCTCGATTCATAATAAAGTCCGGTAACGTATGGTGCGTATTGACATCAACCGGTTTTGGATAAGCTGAGGTATGACAAAAAGACTGCATCACCAGATCGGCTGAAAAACCAAGACACGCCAGATCTTTCAGTTCATCTCGAGTCATCGGCCCAGTGGTATCTTGCGACCCAACCGTAGTCATCTTAGGTTCGCAGTAGGTTCCAGGGCGAATTCCCTTGACGCCACAGGCTTTACCCACCATTTTTTGTGCTAAGGTAAAGCCTTTGTTGCTTTCTGCAATCGGAGATGGACGACGGAACACCGTCGACGGTTCTAAACCCAATGACTCACGCGCTTTATCGGTCAACCCTCGTCCGATGATCAGCGGAATACGCCCTCCCGCGCGAACTTCATCAATCAGCACATCGGTTTTTAATGTAAAGTTAGCCAGTATTTCTCCGGTTTGGTGATGGCATACTTTTCCCTCATAAGGGTAGATATCAATCACATCTCCCATATTGAGTTTGGATACATCCACCTCGATAGGCAGTGCTCCAGCATCTTCCATTGTGTTAAAGAAGATTGGGGCGATTTTTCCACCGAGAACATAACCACCAGCACGTTTATTCGGAACGAACGGAATATCATCGCCCATAAACCAAAGTACCGAGTTAGTCGCAGACTTACGTGAAGAGCCAGTTCCGACGACATCTCCCACATAAACTAATTGATGCCCTTGTGCTTTTAATGCTTCAATTTGTTTGATAGGGCCTATTTTTCCCGCATCATCAGGTTCGATGCCTTCTCGCTCATTTTTAAGCATGGCTAAGGCATGGACAGGAATATCAGGCCGAGACCAAGCATCTGGCGCTGGCGATAAGTCATCGGTGTTGGTTTCACCGGTCACTTTAAACACGGTTAAGGTGATTTTTTCTGCGAGTGCGGGTTTGGCGAGGAACCACTCAGCCTCAGCCCAGGATTGCATCACCTGTTTCGCAAACAGATTACCGTTTTGTGCTTTTTCTTCGACATCGTAGAAAGCATCAAACATCAGTAAGGTGTGAGAAAGGGCTGTTGCAGCAATCGGCGCAAGCTCATTATCATCAAGCAGCGAGACCAGCGGCTCAATATTATATCCACCCTGCATGGTGCCGAGTAGTTTAGCCGCTTTTTCACGACTGATTAGAGGGGAAGAAACTTCACCTTGGGTTATCGCGGTTAAAAAACCCGCTTTCACGTAAGCAGCTTCGTCAACACCGGGCGGGATGCGGTTTTCAAGCAGGTCAAGAATAAAAGCTTCCTCACCCTGCGGGGGATTTTTCAATAGCTCAACAAGTCCAGCAACTTGCTCTGCATCTAAAGGTTTGGGGACAACTCCTTCAGCAGCACGCTCTGCGACGTGTTTACGGTAGGCTTCAAGCACGACTTTTTCCTCTCATTGCGGTTCACCCAAATTATTATTAAAAGGTGAGTGAACATCCTTGGAAACTTGGCTCTCCGTTGCCCATGTTTTCATTCAAATTTGACTGAGAAACAGCGCCCTAGAGGCCAAACTGTGGACAATAGAATAGCAAATTTAACGATAAATTAAAATCTCATCATGTTGACCAACATAGCAAGTTAAGACGAAAGTTTATCCTCACTCCCGCCCTCTATGCCTTAAAAAGTGCTTCCTACAATCAGGTAGAACGCATCAAAATTTTGTTCTGTTCGGCCGTAACCAAACATGATCGGGCCTATCGGAGAATCAACCCCAGCGAAAATCGAACTCGCAACATACATAGGGGCATTATCAATATTGACTTTTGGCTCTGACCAAATCCCACCATACTCTAAAGAGGCCCCCAAATAGACCGGGGAAGTAAATAAACCGAAATCGTTATCAAACCAACGATAACGGTAAACCAAACTCGTATACGCTTTATTTTGTCCGATCAAACTATTACGAGGGATCCCTGAAAGATTTAAAAAGCCACCAATGGTTTTCGGCTCCACTGGGGTTATCGAGTTTTTGCTCCTCACTTCTCCGTAGTCTAAATTAGCAACCAACGTATGACGGCCAAAACTTTTTGCCGACATCAACTTGGCGGAAATATCATACACCGTATCAGAGCTGTTATTGGTTTGATCGATCAGATCATGCACATCATCGTGTGAGATAACATATTCAAGATCAATGTAGTTACCTTCACGTGGCATACTAAAATCATCTAGTGAATCAATGCGAAAATTGACAAATACTCCTTGGCGAGTAAAAGTGGCATGCCCATAATCAGGGATAGTTGAAGGCTCAGCCTTACCATCAATATAACGTGCACCCACTCTTAATTGACGCCACAAGGTTTGTTGATACCCCAATGCCACCTCACCGGTCAAGGTACGATAAGAGATAGGTATATAATTGCGCGTCGCAGAAAGTCCGGTATTTTCAAATAAATCATCATAGGGAACTTGGCGGTTATCATCGCGATAACGCCCAGTCACTGCAATAAAGGTTTTTTGACTCGAGAACAGCGGTGAGTAAAGTTCAGCCTCTAATTGTTTATCGGTTCCCAAATCGATATTAAGTGCCAACTCCGCCCCCTGAGAACCAAGATCGGTAAAATTCAAAGATGCACCTAAAGAGTATTGACTGGTGGTGCTAAAATCATCTTCTAAAAAAAAGCGAAAATTTAAGTAATTAGGGCCCCAACCTTTCTCGTAAACATCAATTAATAAGTTATTTTTTTCATCGGCTTGCTCATACTGATAACGAACAAGTTTAAATCGGTCTAACGCATAAAGTCGATCAATACTTGCTTCAATCTCTTCGGTACTGAGCGCCATATCTTGCGCTAAATTCAGTCTATTTTTTAACAGTAAGTCGCTGTAATGAGAGTGGTTACGAATCGCAATATTATCGACCGTTAACTGATCGCCGTATTGCAGCTTTCGGCGACGCTGTTCTTTAGCATCAATGTAATCTTGATACTGAGCGCTACTCAAAGCGAGCTTCTGTAATTGTTGCTGGTGCGCTGACGCCGTTTGATAACCTTCAATAAAGGCATCGGGCATTTTATGAAATTCGGTCGTTTCCATCAGCCCGACATTGGGCTTGAGTAAAATATCTTGCTCGCTCAAATAAGAATTTTGGCGCTCAGTGGTACGTCGCACAAGGTAATTAGATAGCTGGTTCGCGGCACTTAAAAAGCTACTAAATGACTCTTGCTGCTTATAATCGGAACTAATGTCGACCGCAATCACGACATCCGCGCCCATCGCTTTAGCCACATCCACAGGCATATTATTGGTCACCCCGCCGTCAACCAGCCAGCGACCATCAATATCGTAAGGCGGTAGCGCACCAGGAACCGACATGCTGGCCATCATTGCATCGACCAAGTAGCCTTTATCTAATACCACGGGCTGCATTTCAATAATATCGGTCGCGACCGCTCGATACGGGATAACCAAATCATCAAATGAGTCTAATTTCGCGAGGTTACCTGAGGTTTCACGCAAAATACGCAGCATACTTTGCCCTTGAACCACGCCCCGAGGCGCACGAATACCATCCCAGCCAAAACCTAAATCAGTGGTTAATTGATAACGGTCTTCATACTCTTTATCACGAACTCGTCGCTGACTACGGCTGACACGATCACGATACCCCAATTGCCAATCGACACTATAGATAACGCTTTCAATTTCTTCAGCATCCATTCCCGTAGCATAGAGCCCTGCAACATACGCTCCCATGCTAGTGCCAAGTACAATATCTACTGGTACTTTCATTTCTTCTAGCGCTTTAATCACGCCCATGTGAGCGGCACCTTTAGCTCCCCCACCAGCAAGAACAAGAGCGATAACCGGACGAGAATGACTTAATGCTATGGGTTGAATACGCTCATCCTGCGCCCAAGAAAAGCAAGATAAAGTGATGCTTATCATTCCTATAATCCCGAATCGCCCACCTCTCACATCGAATTCCTCTCGTCCTTTCCAATCAACTCACTATAAACGTGCCCAGCTACCATCGAAAGATGTTTTTCAACCATTCTTTGGGGCGATTCTCACACTGTTGTTTTAAATTGCCTGACTTATCCCAAACTGGCAAAGTAAAGTGACTATCGCAATCGAGTACAAATGCCCCAGACGGAGTGGCGCTGAAACCAAAAGTACTCATTCCCTGTGGCCAAGGGAGCAATAATTGTTCAGGAATCCGATGCTGTAAGTATTCAGCATACACTCGTAGCGCTCCACTCGATCCCGTTAATTGCGTTGGTTGATTATCATCTCGACCAAGCCAAATGGTGGTTACTTCTCGCCCATCAACACCAACAAACCAACTGTCACGACGATCACTACTGGTTCCCGTTTTTCCCGCTAAGGAAGCCCAAGCAAATTGCTGATTCAAGTAACGCCCTGTCCCTTGCTTTACCCCTTGTTTCATCGCGTAAGTCGTCAACCATGCCGCTTGCTGATCTACAACCTGAGAGGCTTTAGGAATCGATTGATAAAGCACATTGCCTTGAAGATCCAATACCGATCGAAGGGCAGACAGCGGGGCTTTTTTACCAGCATTGGTGATCGTCTGATACATCTGAGCGACTTGATAAGGTGTTAACGAAAACGATCCTAAAAACATAGATGGAACCGGACGAATTTCATGCCGATTAACCCCCAATTGCTGCAATGTATTAGACACCGCATCAATGCCTAATGACATTCCCAACTGCACGGTAGGAACATTCAATGATTGAGCGAGAGCTTGATATAACGGTACCTCACCTCGATATTGCCGATCAAAATTACGAGGAGTCCATACCGTGCCCCCACTGCCTTTTAAGCTGATCGGTTTATCGATTAAAGTGCTCGCAAGGTGATATTTATCTGGCTGGGCTAATGCGGTCAGGTAAACCGCAGGTTTAACCAGCGATCCGATTGGACGACTAGCATTTAAGGCTCGGTTAAAACCATCGTATCCGGTGCGTTTTCCACCGACCATGGCGCGAATTTCACCACTGGAACGATCCACGGCAATCGCCGCCGCTTCTAATTGGTGACCCGCTTTTGGCGCAAGTATTGAAACTTGGTGAGAAATAGCTTGTTCTAGTTTTTCCTGGGATACGGGATCTAATGAGGTAAAGACTCGCAACCCTTTGTCGGTTTCAAATCGTGTTCCTACTTTTTGTTTTAGCTCAATGGCGAGTTGTTGGAAATAAGCCGGTTGTCGACTGGCGATATGTGGATGTTTCTGAACATCCAATGGGCGAGAAACAGCCTGTTCATACTGCTTAGCAGTTAGAATATTTTGTTCCAGCATTAATTTTAATACTAAATCACGTCGCTCTTTGGCTCGCTCAGGATAACGTGCCGGTTGGTAATAAGATGGCCCTTTCACCATCCCCACTAACAAAGCAAGCTGATCAATTCTTAGCTCTGGTAGCGGTTGGCCAAAATAGAGCCGAGAGGCGAGCCCAAAACCATGGATAGCCTCTTTGCCATTTTGACCAAGATAAACTTCGTTAAGGTAAGCTTCTAAAATACGATCTTTGCTATAGCGGTAATCAATAATTAAGGCGATATAGGCTTCGCGCAATTTACGCCATAACGTCCGTTCACTGGATAAAAAGATATTCTTCGCTAACTGCTGCGTCAGAGTACTTCCCCCTTGAACGGTGCGTCCCGCTTTTAGATTGGCCAACATCGCTCTCGCTATCGAAAAAGGAGAAATACCATCATGCTGGTAAAAGTAGCGATCTTCCGTGGCTAATAGGGCATCCACCATCACTTCTGGAAATTGTTCGCGCCGTAAAAAGAGCCGTTGTTCAATCACATCTTTTTCTAACATACCGAGCATTTTCGGGTCGAGACGTAGATAGCCGAGCTGGCCTCGTTGCTCAAGTGATTGAATGCGGAGTAATGAGTGTTGGTCAAAAGATAACATGACATGGCGATCCGGTTCAGGGCCATCAGAAAATTCAAATGGGCGACGGATCAACTCAATTTTGCTTGACGATGCCGAATACTCACCGGGGAAACGGGGCTGAGCCACTTTACGATAATTCAAGACATCGAGCTCATTACGAACTTCTGGCAAGGTAATTTTATCACCCGGCTGTAAGGTTAAAATTCGCGCATAAACCACAGTCGGCAAATCGAATAGCTGGCCATCAAAGCGTTGTTTCACAACACTATTTAAGTACAATCCACTCACAAGCAACACAGCCGAAAACGCTAATGATCCTTTCCAAAACACGCCCCATAAACGTAATCCCCATGAGGTTTTTTTAGGTTTTGAGGGGGCCTTTTTTCTACTGCTTGGCCGCTTGGTCGGTGTTTTTTTCTTGGTCATGATTTTAAGTGCCGTTTTGTTTTTGTTGTCGCACAGTGGCTGGCCGGATCATCGGGCCAAACATGTTTAGGATAGCGGCCTTTCATCTCTTTCTGCACATCACGATAGGCCCCTTGCCAGAAACTGGCTAAGTCCCGCGTCACCTGCAAAGGTCGTTGAGCAGGAGATAATAATTCCATCACCAACCCCACTCGTCCTTTCGCTATCAATGGTGAGTGTTGCTCACCAAATACCTCTTGCATTCGAACGGAAAGCACCGGATCACTCGCAGGCTGATAACGGATTTTCTTGCGATTTCCTGTCGGTAATTGGTAATGCGTCGGTAACCATTCATCCAACTGCTGGTTGAGTGGCCAAGCCACATAAGCCACTAAAGCGTCTAAAACCGAGACTTGATGCAAATCTTTTACCGTGCGAAGACCGATTAAATAAGGGCCCAACCATTGTTCCAAGGCGCTTAACAATCCATCCTCACTCATATCAGGCCAGTTTTCCTCGGGTAACCATTCACTGGCACAACGAACTCTCGCTAACCACTCTTGACTCTCAGTATTCCAATTCAATACCGAAAGTCCGTTACGTTGGACATAATTCAGCAAAGCTTGCGTCATTTTTTCTAAGCTGGGTTCAGCCAAAGCACGACGACGAACCATCAAATGCCCGATGCGCAGTTGACATTCCGCAACTAAGCGCCCTTGCTTCTCATCCCAATCGACCCACTCTTGCTCAGAAAAGAGCGATGGTATTTCGGTAGCTAGGGAGTCTATCTCAAGCGATAATGCTGAAAATATCTGACTTGATTGCTGTTGGCTACGCATTAAATCAACGGCCAATAAATAGCCTTGGCTGGCTAACGGATGGGTTTCATGCACAAAAGCACCATGTCCATTCGCCAGTAAATAATGCCCATACTGCCCTCGTTGCTGAGCAATTCGGTCAGAAAAAGCAAAGCAAGCTGCCACCGCCATACACTCACTGTCAACCTGATTGAGTGAAAATTGGCTGTGTAATGTGTGCGCCAATGCCTTGGCACGTTGCGCCATCAACTTGCTTTTATGATGTATCCCCTGCTGCCAACGATGTAAACTGTGCTGTAAATCCAAGACCTGATATTCTGGCTCTTCCATTAAGGCAGCCAATGCCAAGGCCGAATTTAAATATCTCGCCCCTTTTTCTTTGGCCCAGAGCAACATAGCAGCCATACGTGGTTCAATCCCTAAACAATGGGCAGCTTGTCCCTTTGCCGTTAACTGACCTCGTTCATCAATCAGTTGTAATGTGCGTAATAGATCACGCGCCTGTTCTAGAGCGGCGCGAGGCGGTACATTTAACCAGTTAAGTTCATCGGCTTGTTGTGTGCCCCATTGTGCTAATTCCAGCGCTAACGCAGTCAGATCACTATGTAAAATCTCAGGTTCCGGAACCCATGGCTGTTGATTAAATTGTGCTTCACTATATAGGCGAACACATAACCCGGCTTCCAATCGACCGGCTCGTCCCGCTCTTTGCTCGGCAGAAGATTGTGCGATGCGTACTTGCTCTAAACGAGTAATGCCGGTTTTAGGATCAAAACGGGCGCGACGCTCCCAACCACTGTCGACCACCAATCGAATCCCTTCAATAGTCAGTGACGTTTCAGCAATATTGGTGGCTAAAACCACTTTACGACGCCCAGAGGGAGATGGAGCAATTGCTTGTTGCTGGATAGAAAAAGGTAATTGACCATATAAAGGACACACATCAATCGCTTCAGGCAGATCGCTCAATCGCTCTTGCAATTGACGAATCGCTCCACTGCCCGGTAAAAAGGCCAATAGCGATCCAGCTTGTTGAGCCAATAAAGTCCGGATCTGATGCTCGACGGCATAAACTAGGCCATGTGCATCTTGCATCGGTTGGTAGTGGATCGCGACCGGATAACTACGACCTAAAGATTCAATAGCGTGCGCTTGTGGTAACAGTGTCTGCAATGCTTGTTGATCTAACGTCGCAGACATCACTACAATGGTGAGAGTTTCCCGTAACGCCATCTGTATATCTAAGCTTAATGCGAGTGCCATATCGGCATGCAGATTTCGCTCATGAAACTCATCGAAGATCAAAATATCAATCCCAGTTAGCTCAGGATCGTGTTGAATCATCCGAGTCAAAATTCCTTCCGTGACGATCTCCAATCGCGTCTGAGCGCTCACTTTACTTTCCCCTCGAATCCGATAGCCGACACTTTCGCCAACCTTCTCACCCAATTGCTGGGCTAAATAACGAGCAATATTACGCACCGCTAATCGTCGAGGTTCCAGCATCACGATCTTCCCCTTCACATTCGAAGAACGAAGCAACGCTAACGGAAGTTGTGTTGATTTACCCGCTCCGGGAGGGGCTTTAAGAATCACTTGAGGTGAATGTTGTATCGCCATTAGTAACTCTGGGATCACAACATCAATAGGTAGATCTGACAACATGACATCCTTTCTAAACTGAGCGCCACATTGTACATAAGAAGTTTAGAGAATAAATAGCCTGTCGATCGCTTATCTCTGGGGACTGTTGACCTTTCGAGCCGATTTTCGCAGCCGTTTGTGGCTTCTTTATGCAAGGCAGAGGCTTTGAAATGTCATTACTCTACCTGAAAAGCCGCTCCCCGACGCGAGGCTTCTCTGAAATCACGGCTCAGAATATCCATGATCAAGAAGGTAACGTGACAGGCGTTTCAAAATGATCGGGTTTTAACGCTAATATCGAACAATGTAACTGGCTAATCAGCTCTTCAGAGGTATTACCAATTAACATGCCGCTGATCCCGGTTCGAGAAAGCGTTCCCATCACCACTAAATCGATCTCATGTGCAGCAATTAAAGGGGGAAGCACAGCCACCGGCTTTCCTTGCGGTAAATGAATCAGTGGCTGACTAAACCCTGCTGTCTGTGTCATGAATGGCTGAATAAGTTGCTCTATTTGTTGATAACGGTGTTGCTGCTCACCTTGCCACATTCGTGCTTCCGTTTGTTTATTGCCATCTCCCCAAATGCTAGCAAATCCAGCGTAGGGGATATCCCATGCATTAGCGATGTGCAGCTGCGCAAATTCCCCTAATGCAAGCTGAACCGCCATTTGGCAGATTTTTTCATTCAAATGATTGTGCTGTTCAAACACTCCGAAGTCGATCGTGGCAAGAATATTTTTATAGCCCGATAATGGAAAGTTGGGCTTGGTTAACAGCAAAGGGCATGGGCATTTTCTTAATAAATGAACATCATTACTGCCAAATAAACTCGCACTCCAATGCGGGTTTTCAGCTTCTTTAATGACTAAATCAACTGATTCTCTCAATACAGTGCGAATCACTTCTAAATAAACTTTTCCCGTGACTAAGTGCACTTGTACTGAACGTTCAAACGACAATGTTTGACAACATTGGGTAATTTTATCCCTTTGAAACGCTAAGATATTACGTTCAATTTCATCAAGCTTCTCAAACTCGTGATTATCTTTTTCAAGCACATAAATAATCGACAGTTTCGCTTGAGAGTTCTTGGACCAATGAACAGCATGAGCCAAAGCCTGTTGATCAGACGATTCAGTATAAACATATAACACATGGTTAAAAGGATACATCATGCCTCCCACTCCAGCCTATTCATCACTAGCAACCTTGGACTGTGTCATAAATTTTGTCCAGCCACTATCTTGAGGATTGTAGGACATTCCACGCTATTGTGATTAAATTTACTTTTCGTACGATGTTTGACAGGCCATACCATGCAATTTGATCCCCCATTGAAAAAAGCGACCTTAATCCGCCGCTATAAACGCTTTCTTGCCGATGTCACGCTGGATAACGGCGAGCAATGTACGATTCATTGCGCCAATACCGGAGCCATGACTGGCTGCGCCGAAGTAGGAAATACCGTATGGTATTCCACCTCGCAAAACCCTAAACGGAAATACCCTCATAGCTGGGAACTGACAGAAAACCACATGGGTCAGCGTATTTGTGTCAACACGGCTCGAGCCAATGCCTTGGCCGTTGAGGCCATTCATGATGGGACTATAAAAGAATTGCAGGGATATCAACAACAACTGACGGAAGTAAAATACGGACAAGAAAATAGCCGAATTGATATCTTGCTCACCACACCACAACGACCAAATTGCTATATAGAAGTAAAAAGTGTCACGTTGCTGGATGAGTGCGCTTTCACCGGTGACGGCCAGAGGCCCTTGCTTGGTCAAGGTTATTTCCCTGATACTGTCACCATGCGTGGGCAAAAACATTTGCGCGAATTAGCCCAAATGGCCCAAAATGGGAGCAGAGCCGTACTTTTATTTACAGTTTTACATTCAGGGATTGAAAAAGTCTCCGTCGCTCACCATATAGATGCGAACTATTCACAATTATTAACAATGGCTCAAGAAGCTGGAGTTGAAGTACTGTGCTACAAAGCACAGCTTTCAGAACAAGAAATCCGATTAATTTCGCCAATAGAATTTGTACATTCATGATAAAAAATGATGTCGCCTTCACATTGACGATAACTTTACGATTCAGTGTTTGCCTCGCTCACTTCTTTTTGCTATAGATACCCGCCTTAAATTAACTGCTCTCGCAGTTGACTAGGTGTTAGTAGGAGATGCTGTATGACAGAATCCAAAAAGAAAACGCTAGGCATCCTAGCCATTGCAGGTGTTGAGCCGTATCAAGAAAAAGCCGGTGAAGAGTATATGTCACCGGATCAGATCGCTCACTTTACCAAAATCTTAGAAGCTTGGCGTAACCAGCTAAGGGAAGAGGTTAATCGCACAGTCAATCATATGCAGGATGAAGCGGCAAACTTTCCCGATCCGGTGGATCGCGCATCTCAGGAAGAAGAATTTAGCCTGGAACTGCGTAATCGAGATCGTGAACGTCGTCTCATCAAAAAAATTGAGAAGACTTTAGATAAGATCAAAGAAGACGACTTCGGATTCTGCGAATCTTGTGGCGTGGAAATTGGTGTTCGTCGCTTAGAGGCTCGCCCAACAGCCGACCTCTGTATCGATTGTAAAACACTGGCTGAGATTAAAGAAAAACAGATGATGGGTTAACCTGTTCTATCATCATAGTCAATCAACAAAAAGGGAGCAAACCGCTCCCTTTTTGCTTGTATTACAGGTTACAATCCCTGTGCTTTCGATGAGTTAGCCTTATTTTTTCATTGAATTTGATTGTGACAACTATGCATTATATTGGTCGTTTTGCCCCATCGCCTTCTGGCCCATTACATTTTGGCTCACTAATCGCAGCACTAGGCAGCTATTTTCAAGCTCGCAGTCAACAAGGCCAATGGGTTGTGCGCATTGAAGATCTCGATCCTCCCAGAGAAATGCCCGGCTCTGCACAATGGATTTTACAGGCACTAGAAGCTTATCAATTAACGTGGGATGGCGATGTTGTTTATCAGAGTCAACGTCATGAGCTATATCAAGCTCAAATAGAGACATGGCTACAATCTGGACAAGCTTACTATTGTCAGTGTACACGTAAGCAAGTAAAACAAACGGGGGGATACTATCTCGGTACTTGCCGCCATTTAGCGTTGCATCAAACCTCAGGTTGTGCGATCCGTTTTCGGATGGATCATCCGATCTATTCGTTCATCGATCTGAAACAGGGAGAAATTACCATCCCCAAGGCCCTAGCAGAGGAAGATTTCATCATCAAAAGGCGAGATGGACTGTTTGCTTATAACCTTGCTGTGGTAATTGACGATATTCAACAAGGCGTGACACAAGTGGTTCGAGGAGCTGATTTAATTGAACCCACTGGGCGACAAATCAGCCTGTATCACTGCTTGCAGCAAAAGCCCGTTAGTTACTTACATTTGCCATTGGCGATGGATGGTAATGGAAATAAACTATCCAAACAAAACCATGCAAAGGCGATTAACATTGACCAGCCAAAACCAACATTAATTCGAGCGATGGCGTTTTTAGGCTTTGATATACCGAAAGATTTTATGGATGCCCGAGTCGAAGAAATGATCGCTTGGGGCATCAAGAACTGGCAGATAACACGATTGCCGCAAGAGATAGAGATCACACCGTGATTCTCAAAAGGCGCTGTGTACGCTATTATTAGCCGAAATTTCGGCCCATTTAAGCCAAAAAGGTGCACCACAACGCTTGAATAGCCAACACCAATCATTGTCAGATGCACATGAATAATAATGAACTAAAATCACGCAAACCTCATACTTATCCTGAGCTAGCGTTAAATATCATCACTCGCCAAGAGCATAAAATCTCACGGCAGTCGATCAGTGAAAACGCACTCAAAGTCCTTTATCGATTACACGGAGCGGGCTTTGAAGCGTATTTAGTGGGAGGTGGCGTCAGAGACTTATTGCTCGGCGCGACTCCAAAAGATTTTGATATCGCCACCAATGCAACCCCAGAGCAAGTGCGTCAACTCTTTCGTAATTGCCGGTTGATTGGACGACGCTTCCGTCTTGCCCATATAATGTTTGGCCGAGATATTGTTGAAGTCGCCACCTTCCGAGGCCATCATCAAGAAATCAACCAACAGATTGCCGCTCAATCAGAAGCGGGGATGTTATTGCGCGATAACGTGTACGGTACGATTGATGAAGATGCCGAGCGTCGTGATTTCACCATCAATGCGATGTATTACAACATCGCTGATTACAGTATTCATGACTACGCTGGTGGTATGGAAGATCTCGAAGATAAACTGGTTCGTCTTATTGGCGATCCGGAAACACGCTATCGAGAAGATCCTGTCCGCATGTTACGAGCGATTCGCTTCGCCGTTAAGCTTGATTTTGATATCGAAGAAGATACCGCCGCTCCTATTGAACAATTAGCGCCGCTATTACGAGACATTCCTTCCGCGCGTCTCTACGAAGAGTCGTTAAAAATGCTACAAACAGGTTATGGTTTAGAAACCTATCACCTGATGAGAGAATACAACCTATTTCAACAACTGTTTCCACAAGTGGCTGAGCATTTTACCGAAGATGACTCATCACTGACGGAACAAATGATCGACTTAGCTCTAGACTCGACCGATATTCGCATTGAAGAAGGCAAACGAATTAACCCAGCCTTTATGTTTGCCGCTTTCTTTTGGTATCCAATGATTAAGCTGGCCGAACAGATCATGGAGACGCATCAATATAATTTTTATGATGCAGTGATGGAAGCGAGCAATAAAACGCTCGACCAAGTGGTTAAATCGATTGCGATTCCACGCCGTCATACCACAACGATCCGCGAAATTTGGCAAATGCAACTTCGTTTGCCCCGTCGGACTGGCAAACGAGCTTTCCGCCTACTTGAATTAAATAAATTCCGAGCTGGATTCGACTTTCTGGAAATGCGGGGAGAAATTGAAGGTGGAGAAGTCAAACAGTTAGCGAATTGGTGGCAGACTTTCCAAAATGCTGGACGCAATATGCGCCAAGCCATGGTCGCTGACTTAGGTAACAGCGCAGAAAACAATAAATCAGGCCCGCGCCGTCGTAAGCCCTCAACTCGTAAACGCAAGCCGAAAGGTAAAAATGCATGATTACGGCCTATATTGCTGTCGGGAGCAATCTTGGCGATCCGGTCAAGCAAGCAAAACAAGCGATTGAGGCTTTAAAAAAACTCCCTCAATCCCAATTTATTGCTGCATCATCATTGTATTCCAGTACGCCAATGGGGCCCCAAGATCAGCCTGATTATATCAATGCTGTTGTTGCTATTGATACGCAATTAAGCCCGCTTGAACTGCTCGATTGCACTCAAGCTATTGAACAGCAACAAGGGCGTGTACGTAAAACTGAGCGCTGGGGGCCAAGAACACTTGATTTAGACATCATACTCTACGGGCAACAAGTGATAGATAGTGAACGATTAACTGTACCGCATTATGGGATGAACGTGCGTGAATTTGTCCTTTATCCGCTGTATGAAATTGCCCCAAACTTACAGTTTCCCGATGGAACTAAGCTAAGTGATCAACTTAACCAAGTGGCACGGAATGGGCTTAGTATTTGGCCGTCACCCACGGCAAGTAAGGATATCGAATGAAAAAAATCACCATTAATGATCTGATGAAATGGAAACAGGAAGGTCGAAAATTTCCCACCTCGACCGCCTATGACGCCAGTTTTGCTCAATTGTTTGAAAGCCAAGAGATGCCGGTATTATTGGTGGGTGACTCATTGGGAATGGTTCTCCAAGGGCAGACCGATACGCTCCCCGTCACAGTCGAAGAGATGGCCTATCATACTCGCTGCGTACGTGCCGGTAGTCCTAACTGTCTCCTAATGGCTGATATGCCTTTTATGAGCTATGCAACGCCAGAGCAAGCCTGTGAAAATGCTGCCACCTTGATTAGAGCTGGAGCCAATATGGTGAAAATCGAGGGAGGAGATTGGCTGGTTGATACGGTAAAAATACTGACCGAGCGAGCGGTTCCTGTTTGTGCTCACCTGGGTTTAACCCCACAATCGGTCAATATTTTTGGTGGCTATAAAATTCAAGGTCGTGAACAAGAGAAAGCCGATCGTATGGTGAAAGATGCCATCGCCTTACAAGATGCTGGGGCACAAATCATCTTATTAGAATGTGTACCCGCGAGCCTTGCTAATCGAATCACTGAGTTACTTGATGTCCCAGTGATTGGTATTGGTGCAGGCAATGGCACAGATGGACAAATTCTAGTGATGCACGATATGTTTGGTATTTCGGCCAACTACATGCCAAAATTCTCGAAAGATTTTCTCGCAGAAACTGGTGATATGCGCCAAGCTGTCGCCCAATATATGGCCGATGTTCGCAGCGGCGCATTCCCAGATGATGCACATACTATTGCCTAAAGGAGTACTCCATGCAGACTTTTGCTGATATTTCAGCTCTCCGTGAGCAGATCAAACAGTATAAGCGTGATGGTCGCCAAGTGGCTTTTGTTCCAACCATGGGCAATTTACACGAAGGTCATTTGACCTTAGTTCGTAAAGCACGCGAGCTGGCCGATATTGTTGTGGTCAGTATTTTTGTTAATCCAATGCAATTTGATCGCAGTGAGGATCTCAATAACTATCCGCGCACGCTGGATGAGGATCTAAGCAAATTAAACAGTGAAGGGGTTGATCTCGTCTTTACCCCAACGCCTGAAGTTATGTATCCAAATGGGTTGGATAAACAGACCTTTGTCGAAGTTCCTGGGCTTTCACATATGCTTGAAGGAGCCTCACGTCCGGGTCATTTCCGTGGTGTTACAACGATTGTTAGCAAGTTATTTCATATTGTGCAGCCGAATATTGCCTGCTTCGGAGAGAAAGATTTCCAACAATTAGCGGTTATTCGTCAGATGGTGAACGATCTGTGTTTGGATATTGACATTGTCGGTGTTGCGACGGTACGAGAAATGGATGGGTTGGCCATGAGCTCTCGCAACAGTTTACTGACTATCGATGAGCGCCAGCGAGCACCAGTGCTCGCTAGAACCATGCGCTGGATGAGCAGTGCCATCCGAGGTGGCCGAGACGACTACGCCTCGATTATTGAAGATGCGATCGATCAACTACGCGCTGCAGATATTGAGCCAGATGAAATCTTTATTCGTGATGCACAAACCTTGCAACCTATCAATACTGAAAGCAAGCAAGCCGTGATTTTAATTGCGGCTTATTTAGGTAAAGTTCGTTTAATTGATAACCAGGTACTTGATCTCTCTGGCGATAATAAAGAGAGCACTGAAGAGCAATAGTACAACGGCTTACGGTTAAGATAAAAAAGGCCATTCCCGCTCAGCGAAGAATGGCCTTTTTGTTTTTCAGAGGAGTCGTATTACTCTCATCTCAAACTCGGCTTAACTGCGTAGCCCCTTTCCTTTGCTAATCAAATAATGTGCAATGGCATAAAGCATAACAACAAAGATGCCCAATACACTAAATGACGTCACAATATCGACATCCGATACCCCTAAGAATCCATAGCGAAACGCATTCACCATATACACAATCGGGTTAATTTTCGAAACACCTTGCCAAAAATCTGGTAATAAACTGATCGAGTAAAACACCCCACCTAAATAGGTCAACGGCGTTAGAACAAAGGTTGGTATGATAGAAATATCATCAAATGTCCGAGCAAATATCGCATTGATTAAACCGCCTAACGCAAAAACAACTGAGGTTAAAAAAACGGTGGCACCAATTATCCCCCAATGATCCACCGTTAAATCAACAAATAACAGTGAAACGGTGGTCACTAATGCGCCGACCAGTAATCCCCGAGTCACCCCGCCCATCACATATCCGGCAATAATGACATAATTCGGGACTGGAGCGACCAAGAGTTCTTCAATATTTTTCTGAAATTTAGCACTAAAAAAAGAAGACGCCACGTTAGAGTACGAGTTGGTGATCACCGACATCATAATCAAGCCGGGAACAATGTATTCCATATAGCTAAAACCATTCATCTGGCCGATACGAGAGCCAATCAAATTACCAAAAATGACAAAATATAAGCTCATGGTAATGACCGGTGGCACCAATGTTTGCACCCAAATCCGGGTGAAACGAGTGATTTCTTTACGTAACAAACTGCCAAAAGCAGTCCAATATACCGCGTACATTACGCCTCCTCCTGACTCTGATCACGAACGATACTCACAAATAACTCTTCTAAACGGTTCGCTTTGTTACGCATAGAAAGCACCTGAATGCCTTGTTGAGTCAATTGACTAAACACCGCATTCAACCCTTGGCTTTTTTCTAACTCAATCTCTAATGATCCCTCAACGATCCGCTGAGAAATTACATCGCTTAGGGGCTGTAATCGGCTTTCGTCATCAATATCTAAAATAAAAGTTTCAACTCTTAACTGACTCAATAAGCCTTTCATTGTGGTATTTTCAATCAGCTCTCCGCGATTAATAATACCAATATGACGACACAGCATTTCCGCTTCTTCAAGATAATGAGTCGTGAGAATAATGGTGATGCCTTGTTGATTGATCTGCTTTAAAAATGCCCACATTGAGCGACGTAGCTCAATATCAACCCCAGCAGTAGGTTCATCGAGGATCAAAAGTTGAGGTTCATGCATTAAGGCTCGGGCAATCATCAAACGACGCTTCATCCCTCCTGATAGATTACGAGCTCGCTCTTTACGTTTGTCCCAAAGATCTAGCTGAGTCAGATACGTTTTGGCCCGCTCTTTTGCTAATGACTTGCCAACCCCATAATAACCCGCTTGTTGAATGACAATCTGCTCTACCGTTTCAAAAGGATTAAAGTTAAATTCTTGTGGCACTAAGCCAATATGTTGTTTCGCAATTTCCAGATCATCATCGATATTAAAGCCAAACACTTTAACCGTACCGGAGGTTTTATTAACCAGCGAGGAAATAATTCCAATTGTAGTGGATTTTCCCGCCCCATTGGGGCCAAGCAGTGCGTAAAAATCACCTTTTTCAACCTGTAAGCTCACGCCTTTCAGCGCTTCAAACCCGCCTGAGTAAGTTTTTCTTAATTGTTCTATTTCTAATGCATACATTCCAAGGTTCACTCTTTGTGATCGCCACTTGTTCAATGTGCTGCTGAAGATCCGGTTTTTCAACCCAACATTAGAAATTGATGAAATAAAAAACGCAGATCCAACGATCTGCGTTTTTACCCTTTATCATGATGCGGGGTTAACATGTTTAACCGCAGCGTTGAGCGCTTCATAGCGGAAGGAAAATGTTTTATCAGCCGACACCAATCGCAAAATATGAAACTTTTCTAATTGCTGTTTGGTATCAATATTAGGGCAAAGCAGATAGACCGTACAGTGAGCATCCAACGCATCGTTAATCGCATTTTCTAAAGCTAGACCAACCGTTACATCAATCATGGGGACATCGGTCAGATCTAAAATCATCGCTTCATAATCACCAATACGATGATGTTGACGAGCAATGGCTTTCGAAACACTAAAAATCATCGGCCCCGATAAATAAAAAAACAGCACCTTCCCATTCGCTTGATCCAGTAAAGCTCTTTCACTATCGGTTAATGGGACATCATTACCATCTGCATCACTGATGGCTTTTACTTGCCGTGCTTGCTCGCGACTCAAGCGTTCAATAATCAAAATATTTGAAATAAAAACTCCCAACCCTACCGCAACAATTAAATCAACAAATACGGTTAATAGCATCACGCCGTACATGATCGCCATCCCTTGCATACTGACTTTATGCGCACGTTGGATAAAACTCCAATCAAGAATATTAAAACCGACATACACCGCAATTCCAGCTAATACAGCCATTGGAATCGGTTCGGTTAATTCTCCCGCCACAAGGACGACCAAGGCCAGTATTAAGGCGCGTACCACGCCAGAGAGTGGAGAACGTGCACCGATTTGAATATTTGTTACCGTCCCCATCGTGGCACCAGCCCCAGGTAACGCACCAAATAAGCCAGCGATCATATTAGCAATGCCTTGTCCTCGCAGCTCTTTGTCTGAGTCATGCTCTTTGCGGGTCAGAGAATCACCAATCACCGCGGTGAGCAAAGTATCGATACTGCCGAGTGTACCAAGCACAAGTGCGTCGATGACCATATTCGTGAACATCTCACCATTCAATGTTGGGATAACAAAAGAAGGTAAACCAGCAGCAATAACCCCAATGCGACGAATCTCATCGCGATCAAATAACAATAGCGAAATCAGCGTGACAGCGACTAACGCGATCAACTGGACAGGCACTTGTTTGCGATATTGAGTGGGAAGAAAAAATAAAATGCCTAAGGTTAACATCCCCAAAAACAGCTCACTGATCTTCATCTGATTAATGATTTCAGGTAACGCGGTTAGCGTCCCCATCACTCCCCCAGCAGGCGTGGCTTGACCAAGTAGCGGTGACAACTGCAGGACAATTAAGATCACTCCAATGCCAGACATAAAACCTGAAATCACGCTATAAGGCATTAAGGTAATATATTTTCCAAGCTTTAGGGTGCCCAGTAAAATCTGAAACGCTCCCGCCATCATGACAACGGTAAAGCTAACAGCAAACCCAGTTTCAGGATAACGAGCCATCATGCTGGTTAAAATAGCGGTCATAATCACCGTCATTGGCCCAGTCGGTTCAGAAATCAAGGTGGATGAACCCCCGAATAGAGCGGCAAATAGCCCCACCAGTATAGCTCCCCAAAGCCCAGCTTCAGCACCCGCTCCAGACGCGACCCCAAATGCTAAAGCCAGAGGTAATGAAATAATCGCAGTGGTCACTCCCCCGAATAGGTCACCTTTTAGATCGATATCGGCAAAACGGCCTCTAAACACCATAATTTCCTTCATACTAAAAATAAATGTCTTAATTATAATAAATAACTGCTGCAAATATTCACCATTAATTCACATACAGCCAAAGCTTTATTGACATCATCACTCCTTGAATCATTGCAGTGTATGATTTTTTATCACTGAAACTCGTCAGATGAGTGGATATTTCGGCATTTTATCAGGGAAGGAATTTGTAACATTGTGTATAGTCAGTGCTATTCTTGCGTATTGCTATGGGCGCAATTGAGCTATTGTTAAATTTTAAGGGAAGTAAGATGCCAGAACTAAAACAGCTTTTTGAAAATAACTCACGTTGGTCTGAATCCATTAAGGCTGAACGTCCCGAATATTTTGCCAAGCTGGCTAAAGGGCAAAATCCTGATTTTTTATGGATTGGTTGCTCAGACAGCCGAGTGCCAGCTGAAAGGCTAACCGGACTTTATTCAGGAGAGTTATTTGTTCACCGTAATGTGGCTAACCAAGTGATCCATACCGATTTAAACTGCTTATCGGTCGTGCAATATGCGGTGGATGTGCTTAAGGTCAAACATATTATTATTTGTGGTCACTATGGCTGTGGCGGTGTGACCGCAGCAATTGATAACCCTCAATTAGGCCTAATTAATAATTGGCTGTTGCATATTCGCGATCTCTACTTTAAACACCGTGCCTACTTAGAAGCAATGCCTGAGCAAGATCGCTCTGATAAGCTCGCAGAGCTTAATGTAGCAGAGCAAATGTACAACTTAGGTAACTCAACAATTATGCAAAATGCCTGGCAACGTGGGCAAGATGTTGAGCTTCATGGGGTCGTTTATGGGATTGAAGATGGGAAACTAGAGTATCTCGGCCTTCGTTGTCACTCGGGCGAGCTAGTCGATGAAAGCTATCTCAAAGCCTTAGAGAAGATTTTAAATCCACAACATCAACTATTATGTCGTTAAATGACGTAGCGCTTGAATTTAACACTGGCTCAATTTAACGGCCTCTAAACAACGTACAGCGACCAGTAGACGACGATTCAGCAGCGGGTAGCAAAATGCCCACTCTTGTGGGCATATACTCTTATTACTTGAGGCTAGAGCGGTGTTAACCATGTTCGTTCACCCCAATCACACCGCCTGTCTATGCTCATGGGGATTCACCCACCTACCGACTACCTGCAACTGCAAGTTGTTTGAGTATCGTGAGCATTCATTTTTCAGTCGTAACTGATTATTCCTGCGGAATCACTTTACCAATAAACGGTAAATGGCGATATTTTTGTGCATAATCAATTCCGACCCCGACAACAAATTCATCCGGAATTTCAAAGCCAACCCACTGAACATCAACCTGAACTTCACGCCGAGAAGGTTTATCTAGTAACGTGCAGATATTAATTGATTTCGGTTCACGCAACGATAAGAAATCTTTGACTTTATTGAGCGTGTTGCCAGTATCAATAATATCCTCGACCAGTAAAACATCTTTACCTTTAATATCATCATCCAGATCTTTTAATATTCTGACATCTCGGGAGCTTTCCATACTGTTCCCATAACTAGAGGCGGTCATAAAATCCACTTGATGGGTCAATTCAATAGCCCGGGCTAAATCTGCCATAAAGACAAAAGATCCCCGTAAAAGACCGACGAGAACTAGATCCTCACTGCCTTGATAATGCTTAGTAATTTGTTGACCTAACTCACGAATTCTTTCCTGAACCTCTTGTTCAGAAATCATAACTTCAACTGTATGTTTCATACCTATCTCGTTGGTTAGAGCGATGTTTACCACGCAAAAGTGGCACACCACCAAATTGTTCGGCGCGTATAGTACCATTACACAAGATGGGTGTTAACCTTTGCTACCGCTCGATCCAAGTAAGCGACAACCACGCCGATTTAAGCCAAACCCAACCTATTGATTAATCTAAATTAGCAGTAACACATCTTTTATCGATAAAACATATTGATCTAAAAAACATTTTCTACATATGGCGATTATTTAGGCATAAAGCATTGACCTGATACATATGCACCATTACACTCATAGCGTTTCTAAAACAACTTATAAAAAAATCATTAGCGTGGCAAAACGCAATAAATCGTCAAATGGCAAGGAAAAATTAACTATGGACGCATCAATTGAGAAACGGCCAAGAACTCGGCTTTCTCCACAAAAACGTAAACAGCAACTGATGGAAATCGCGCTAGAAGTGTTTGCTAAGCGAGGAATTGGTCGTGGAGGGCATGCAGATATTGCTGATATTGCCCAAGTATCAGTCGCTACCGTGTTTAACTACTTCCCAACTCGTGAGGACTTAGTCGACGATGTACTCACCTTTGTGGTTCGGCAGTTCTCTAATTTTTTAACCGATCATATCGACCTTGAACTCAGTGCTAAAGAAAATATGCACACCATCTCCTCGGCGATGGTTCAACTTGCGATTGATGACTGCCACTGGCTCAAAGTATGGTTTGAGTGGAGCGCTTCAACACGAGATGAGGTTTGGCCTCTTTTTGTTTCAAGTAATAAGACCAATCAATTATTAGTTAAAAATATGTTTGTCAAAGCCATCGAACGTGGCGAGGTTTCTCCTCAGCTTGATGCTGAAAATCTGGCCATATTATTCCTTGGTATTTGTTACTCTCTCTTTGTGCAAGCCAATCGAGTTCCTGATGGACAAAAAATCCATAAATTAGCCAACAACTACTTAGCAATGTTGTGTATTTATAATCGAGAACCGTTATCTGTTGCCTCTTAGCGCTCAATCCGTAACACATTAACTATTTGTTGATATAAAAAGTTGTTGATATAAAAAAGCCGCTGTTCAATCAGCGGCTTTTTATTATCAAGCTAAATTACTTTTTCTTTTTTGCTTTCGCATTGGGTAGATCAGTGATCGTTCCTTCAAACACTTCCGCAGCAAGACCTACGGATTCATGCAATGTTGGGTGAGCGTGGATAGTTAACGCAATATCTTCAGCATCACAGCCCATCTCAATAGCCAGACCGATTTCGCCCAATAGTTCCCCACCATTGGTTCCAACGATTGCCCCACCAATCACACGGTGAGTCTCTTTATCAAAGATAAGTTTCGTCATACCGTCTGCACAGTCAGATGCGATGGCTCGCCCTGAGGCTGCCCATGGGAATGTCGCCACTTCATAGTTAATGCCTTCAGATTTGGCTTCTTTTTCTGTTTTACCAACCCAAGCGACTTCTGGTTCAGTGTAAGCAATAGAAGGAATCACTTTTGGATCGAAGTAATGTTTCTTACCCGCGATCACTTCAGCAGCAACGTGGCCTTCGTGTACGCCTTTATGCGCCAACATCGGCTGTCCGACAATATCCCCAATCGCAAAAATATGAGGAATATTGGTGCGCATTTGCTTATCAACATGAATAAAGCCACGTTCATCGACTTCTAAACCTGCTTTTTCTGCATCCATAAGTTTTCCGTTAGGAACACGGCCAATAGCAACTAATACAGCATCATAACGTTCCGCTTCTGCTGGTGCTTTTTTACCTTCCATGGACACATAGATGCCGTCTTCTTTGGCTTCTACTGCGGTCACTTTGGTTTCAAGCATCAAATTAAATTTGTTTTGGATACGTTTGGTATAGACCTTAACGATGTCTTTATCGGCCGCAGGGATGACTTGATCAAACATTTCAACGACATCGATCTGAGATCCCAGAGCGTGATACACCGTTCCCATTTCTAGACCGATAATACCCCCTCCCATGATTAACAACTTTCCGGGGACTTGTTTCAGTTCCAGAGCATCGGTTGAGTCCCAAATACGCGGATCTTCATGGGGAATAAAAGGCAGTTTAATCGGACGGGATCCGGCGGCGATAATCGCGTTGTCGAAATTAACGACGGTTGTTCCTTCTTCACCTTCAACTTGAATGGTATTTGGACCAGTAAACTTACCAAAACCGTTCACCACATTAACTTTACGCATCTTAGCCATTCCGCCAAGACCTCCGGTTAACTGGTTAATCACTTTTTCTTTCCAAAGGCGGATTTTATCAATATCCGTTTGTGGCTCGCCAAAGACAATGCCGTGTTCCGCAAGCGCTTTGGCTTCTTCTATCACTTTCGCCACATGAAGTAGGGCTTTTGAAGGGATACACCCAACATTGAGACACACGCCGCCAAGCGTGTTGTAACGCTCGATAAGTACGGTATCCAGACCTAAATCGGCACAGCGAAAAGCCGCCGAATAACCAGCAGGACCGGCACCCAGTACAACAACTTGGGCTTTAATTTCTTTGCTCATTTCGACCTCTTATAGTCAATATCCCTAACAGGCTGAGTGGAGGGTTCTCTCATTTAGTTAAAGCCAGATTAAAAACAATATGGCTTTAAATCGATAACTTTTTAACCGTAACAGTTTACAGAGATGTTAATGGTATGAAAAGTAAATCCAGTTAGCCTGTGAGCTAGACAACAATTCAATGACCGAACATTCTTTATCATCAAATTGCAAGATTATACGTGAATCAAGGCGGCTAAATGCCGCCATGCTGTTTATGTCATGCTTATAATACTAAGCGACGAATATCACTTAAGCAGCCATTTAAGTAGGTGATAAAACGTGCACCTTCCGCACCATCAATTACACGGTGATCGTAAGACAGTGACAACGGAAGCTGTAGACGTGGTGCAAACTCTTTACCATTCCACACCGGTTTCATTTCTGACTTAGAAACCCCTAAAATTGCCACTTCTGGTGCATTAACGATTGGCGTAAATGCCGTACCACCAATTCCACCGAGGCTAGAGATCGTAAAACAACCGCCTTGCATATCGGCCGCGGTCAACTTACCAGCGCGCGCCTTTTTCGAGACTGCAGCAAGCTCGGCTGAAAGCTCATAGATGCCTTTTTTATTAACATCTTTAAAGACTGGAACTACTAGACCATTCGGTGTATCTACCGCGATCCCCACGTTAACGTACTTCTTGAGAATTAAGCTTTCGCCATCTTCTGACAACGAAGAGTTAAACGCTGGGAAGGCTTCTAGTGCTTTAGCCACCGCTTTCATGATGAACACCAATGGAGTGATCTTCATTCCGGTGTCTTTCTTCGCTTCGATGGCATTTTGTTCTTTACGGAAGTTTTCCAGCTCCGTGATATCCACGTTATCCCACTGAGTGACATGAGGGATCATCACCCAGTTACGGTGCAGGTTAGCACCTGAAATCTTCTTAATCCGGGAAAGTGGTTGAACTTCAGTGTCACCAAACTTGCTAAAGTCCACTTTAGGCCAAGGAAGTAGACCCAGTGCCGCGCCATCCCCTTTACCTGAAGCAGCTGCCGCAGAACCAGACTCAAGACGCTTAAGTGCGTCTTTCACATAGCTCTGAACGTCTTCTTTTAGAATACGGTTCTTACGGCCAGAACCTTTTACTTTCGCTAGGTTCACGCCAAATTCACGTGCTAGACGGCGAACCACTGGCGAGGCATGAGCGTATTCATGATTCTCTTGGAAGTCTGCGGTCGCAGGAGCACTAACTTGTGCAACAGGCGCAGCCGCAGCAGCACTTGGTGCAGCAGCTTGTACAGGAGCAGCAACCGCCACTTGGGCTGGTGCTGCACCGGCGACTTCAAACACCATGATCAGTGAGCCAGTAGAAACTTTGTCACCCGTAGCGACTTTAATCGCTTTCACTTTCCCTGCAAACGGTGCCGGAACTTCCATTGAGGCTTTATCGCCTTCAACGGTGATCAATGATTGCTCTTCTTCCACCATGTCGCCAACCGCAACCATGATTTCGGTTACTTCAACTTCATCACCACCAATATCGGGCACTTGAACATCTTTCTCTGCTGCGGTAGTAGGAGCTTCAGCAGCGCTTGCTTGAGCCACAGACGCTGGAGCCGCAGAGCCTGAACCAACCACTTCAAAGACCATGATCAAAGAACCTGTGGTCACTTTGTCACCAGCAGCAATTTTGATTTCTTTGACCGTACCTGCAAACGGCGCAGGCACTTCCATCGAGGCTTTGTCGCCTTCCACGGTAATCAATGATTGCTCTTCGGTCACCGTATCACCGACCGCGACCATGATTTCAGTCACTTCGACTTCATCACTACCAATATCGGGCACTTGAACTTCTTTCAGTTCAGCAGGAGCAGCAGCCGCAGCGACAGGAGCCTCAGCCGCAGGAGCCGCTGCCGCGGCACCTTCAGCGTCAAACACCATGATCAAAGAACCAGTAGTGACTTTGTCACCGACAGCGATTTTGATCTCTTTTACGATCCCTGCTTGTGACGCAGGCACTTCCATTGAAGCTTTATCACCTTCAACCGTGATCAATGATTGTTCTTCTTCGACCTTGTCGCCAACGCTGACAAGGATCTCGGTAACTTCAACCTCATCCGCACCAATATCCGGTACATTAATTTCGATTGCCATTATTCTTTCCTACCTTCAATTAAGCGTATAACGGGTTTGTTTTTTCAGTGTCGATGTTAAATTTCTTAATCGCTTCAACCACTACTGATTTGTCCAATTCACCACGTTTAGCCAGTTCGCTCAGCGCGGCAACAACGACATAACTCGCATTGACTTCGAAGTGACGACGTAGGTTTTCACGGCTATCAGAACGGCCAAAACCATCTGTACCTAATACTTTATAAGACTCCGCTGGCACGTAAGCACGTACTTGCTCTGCGTAGTTCTTCATATAATCCGTCGCAGCGATTGCCGGTTCAGTTCCCATCACTTGGGTAATATAAGGGACTTTCGCTTCCGCTTCAGGATGCAACATCGCATCACGCTCACATGCTTGACCATCACGCGCCAATTCGTTGAACGACGTCACTGAATAAACATCAGAAGCCACACCAAACTCTTCACTTAGTATTTGCGCCGCTTTGCGCACTTCATTCATGATAGTCCCTGAACTCATTAATTGAACCTTGCCTTTTGAGCCAGTATAGGTTTCTAGTTTGTAGATACCTTTACGAATGCCCTCTTCCGCACCTTCCGGCATGGCTGGCATTGGGTAGTTTTCATTCATGAGCGTCAAGTAGTAGTAGACATTTTCTTGTTCACCATACATACGACGAATCCCGTCTTGAATGATGACGGCAACTTCATAAGCAAAGGTTGGGTCATAAGAGACGCAGTTTGGTACCGTGCTGGCTAAAATATGTGAATGACCATCTTCATGCTGCAAACCTTCGCCATTTAGTGTGGTTCGGCCTGCTGTTGCGCCCAATAGGAAGCCACGCGCTTGCTGGTCACCGGCCATCCATGCCATATCACCGACACGTTGGAAACCAAACATCGAGTAATAGATGTAGAACGGAATCATAGGTAAATCATTGGTACTGTATGATGTCGCTGCAGCAACCCATGATGACATGGCCCCCAATTCGTTGATCCCTTCTTGCAAGACTTGACCAGAAGTCGCTTCTTTATAATAAGAAACGATGTCTCTATCTTGTGGGGTATAGTTTTGCCCATGCGGGTTATAAATACCAATTTGACGGAACAGCCCTTCCATACCAAAGGTACGAGCTTCATCTGCAATAATGGGTACGATATGTTGGCCGATATTTTTATCTTTCAGCAGAATATTTAAGGTACGAACAAAAGCCATGGTAGAAGAAATTTCACGTTTTTGCTCTTCAAGCAGTGGCTTGAACTCTGCTAGTTCTGGGGTAATAAATGTTTGAGTAAAATTAGGCAGGCGCTGTGGCGTATAGCCATGCAAAGCTTTGCGGCGAGCGTGTAGATATTCAAACTCTTTCGAGCCTTCTTCTAATTTCAGATAAGGTAAGTTTTTCACCTCTTCATCTGAAATTAAATCTTGCAGGCCAAGGCGGTTACGCATTGCAACCACATGAGTCATATCCATTTTCTTCACTTGGTGCGCAATGTTTTTGCCTTCTGCCGCATCACCCATACCATAACCTTTGACGGTTTTTGCGAGGATAACCGTTGGGCGGCCTTTCGTTTCTTGCGCATTCTTGAATGCAGCAAACAGTTTTGATGGCTCATGACCGCCACGTTTCAAGGCAAAAATCTCATCATCGGTCATATCGGCAACCAGTGCCGCTGTCTCTGGATATTTACCAAAGAAGTGTTCCCGAACGTAAGCACCGTCTTTCGCTTTAAACGTTTGGTAATCGCCATCAATGGTTTCGTTCATCAGCTGCAATAATTTACCTGAAGTATCTTTCGCTAATAGCGCATCCCAGTTATTGCCCCAAATCACTTTAACCACATTCCAGCCAGCGCCTTTAAATAGGCCTTCTAGCTCTTGAATGATCTTACCGTTCCCCATCACGGGGCCATCAAGACGCTGCAAGTTGCAGTTGATAAGGAAACATAGGTTATCCAACTTCTCACGTGCAGCAAACGAAATTGCACCACGTGATTCTGGCTCATCCATCTCACCATCACCCAGGAAGGCGTAAACCCGTTGTTGTGAAGTATCTTTTAGCCCTCGGCCCTCAAGATATTTCAAGAAACGCGCTTGATAAATTGAAGCGATAGGACCAAGCCCCATCGAAACGGTCGGGAATTGCCAGAATTCAGGCATCAATTTCGGGTGTGGGTAAGAAGGAATTCCTTTGCCATCGACTTCCTGACGGAAGTTGTCTAATTGTTCAGCAGTCAGGCGACCTTCAACGAAGGCACGAGCATAAATCCCCGGAGAAATGTGGCCTTGATAATAAACCAGATCACCACCATCCTTCTCATTCGGCGCACGGAAGAAATGGTTGAAGCAGGTTTCATAGAATGCGGCGGAAGATTGGAAAGAGGCCATATGCCCACCCAAATCTAAATCTTTCTTGGAAGCACGCAACACGATCATGATCGCGTTCCAACGAATGATGGAACGAATACGTTTCTCTATCGTGGTATCACCGGGATAAGCGGGCTCTTGGGCGGCCGGAATCGTGTTGATATAGTTTGTGTTGATACCAGTGGGCATATCAACGCCATCGAGACGGGCTTTCTCTAGAACTTCTTCTAATAAGAATTGCGCACGCTCTACGCCTTCTTCACGTACAACTGACTCAAGGGCGGAAAGCCACTCCTGAGTTTCCAGTGCATCTACGTCATGCTTCATGTCAGACATGGCGATCTATCCTTCTGTTGGTTGGACTTATTTAGAATCGCAATGAACCGCTATTGCGGCTCATTACCCTGTTGGATACGGCGCAGAGAACGTTCTCGACGAGACTCTTCTCGGGTCAAATCCAACAATGTTTCTTCAATATAAGCTAAGTGTGAATGAGACATCTCACGTGCCTTTTCTGGCTGGCCAGATACAATCGCATCCACGATATTAGCTCGGTGCTTACTTACTTTCTCGACCGCTTCGGGGCGGCGATGTAATAATTTAAAATTTTGCAGAATATTTTGCTCAAGCAATGGTGCGAGACTACGAACGATGTGCAATAACACGACATTGTGAGTCGCTTCGGTGATCGCAATCAGAAATTTCATTACGCTCACCGCTTCAGCTTCAACATCTTGTTTTTCTTGCATTTGTCCAATTCGCACCACACTGGCTTGAATACGAGCAAAATCTTCACCGGTACCACGCAATGCAGCGAAATAGGCAGAAATACCTTCTAACGCATGGCGCGCTTCGAGTAGATCTAACTGAGTTTCTGAGTGGCTAGATAATAAATTTAGCAGAGGATCGGAGAAACTTTGCCAAATATGCTCACTAACAAATGTGCCACCGCCTTGACGGCGGGTTAAAAGGCGCTTGGCTTCTAAACGCTGTATGGCTTCGCGAACAGAAGGTCGAGAAACATCGAACTGTTTTGCCAGCTCACGCTCTGGGGGCAGTTGCTGACCCGGCGTTAATGTTCCTTCTACAATCAGCCGTTCTAATTCTTGTTCTATCACATCAGAAAGTTTCGGCTGACGGATCCTTTGATAAGCCATAATTTATGGTTCTTTTTCTCTTTAATTTTACCGCTGGCAATTGGTAATACCAATTTCAAGTTGAGGTAGAAATTAACATAAATAAAACGTAATTGTCCAGTCGAAAGTTGATGTAAATCATAGAACAGGTCTAACCAAAACACTCTGATAACAATAGCAGACTAAAACAGCAATAGTATTGGTAAGACCAATTACAAAAAATATACAGATGGGGAAATGGCGGGCTAGATAGCAGTAATTTTATAAAAACCAAGCAATAACAGAGGGATAGACTTGAGCGTTCAACGAATTCACCACTCAAGTCATCACGATGACGGTTTATTTTGCTTCAATATGGTCAATCAATAGCTGTAAAGATTGGTTGCCACGAAACTCGTTAATGTCCAATTTATAAGCCAGGTGAACCGTTTTGACCGAAGCATCTGGCCAGCGGCGTAAATCAACATTAAATGCGATGCCATCGATCATGATATGAGTCGGGTGTCCTTTAAATAAAGGCTCTAACATAAGCTTAAGATGCTTTTCCCCCACCAGTTTTTGGTGAAGTACCTTAAACTCACCATCAAATAGCGGCTCAGGAAAGGCTTGCCCCCACGGCCCTCCAGCACGTAAGGTTTCCGCGGTATGCATAGAGAATTCTTCAGGCTTCAGCTCCCCATCACTGAGTACGATGCCTTTGAGGCTCGCGGCGTCTAGCTGTTCATTCACCACTTGTTCAAATAGCTGGCGAAAATGTTCTAATTGCCGCTCAGCGATAGTTAAGCCTGCTGCCATCGCATGTCCGCCGAATTTGATAATCAAGCCAGGATGTTGTGTATCAATCTTATCTAAGGTATCACGCATATGCAGACCGGGAATGGAGCGGCAAGAACCTTTTATGATTCCCTCACCGCCTTCAGCAAAAGCGATCACAGGACGATGGTATTTATCTTTAATACGCGAGGCAAGAATGCCGATAACACCTTGATGCCAATCCCTTTGGAATAACACTAAACCAGCCGGTAGTGTGCCATGTTCACCAAATTGTAACCGTTCACAAAAAGCCAACGCCTCTTGTTTCATCCCCTCTTCAATCGCTTTACGCGTTTGATTCAGCGCATCCAGTTCATTCGCCATTCGGCGAGCGGCATGAATATTGTTACTCAATAAAAGTTCGACCCCAAAGGACATATCATCTAAGCGCCCGGCAGCATTAATGCGAGGCCCGAGAGCAAATCCAAAATCGGTCGCCATCAATCGACGAGGGTCACGTTTTGCTACTTCAATCAATGCCTGAATCCCGGGACGAGCCTTACCCGCTCTGATGCGTTGTAGACCTTGATGAACTAAGATTCGGTTATTTTCATCCAATGGCACCACATCAGCAACCGTCCCCAGAGCAACCAGGTCGATCAACTCCATTAATTTAGGTTCAGCGATACCTTGCTGCTTAAACCAACCTGACTGGCGCATATGTACACACAGTGCCATCATAAGATAAAAAGCAACACCAACCCCAGCCAACGCTTTGGAAGGAAACGCACACTGCTGTAGGTTTGGATTGACCATTGCATCAACCTCGGGCAATACCTGCCCCGGTAGGTGATGATCGGTAACCAAGACCGTCAGTCCATGCTGTTTGGCATAACGCACCCCCTCGATAGAAGAGACGCCATTATCCACCGTCATGATCATCTCCGCCCCAAGCGCTAAGGCTTGATCAACCACTTCTGGGCTTAATCCATAACCATCTTCAAAACGGTTAGGAACCAGATAGTCGACATTGTGGCAACCCAGCATGCGTAGCGCTAACACAGATAACGCACAACTGGTTGCGCCATCGGCATCAAAATCGCCAACTATAATAATGCGCCGTTGCTGTTGAATCGCGTTAAACAATAATTCAACCGCCAGCTCAATACCGTGCAGTTGTCGGTAGGAGTGTAAAGCTTTTGCAGCCTTTTCAAGCTGGTTAATGGTTGTGATGCCTCGATTTAAATAGATTCGCTTAAGCAAATCGGGAATGGAATCTGGCAGCTGAGTCAGATCAGGATCAGGTCTTCTTTGAATCTCTATCATAAAAAATAATCAGGCTTGGATGAACCAAGCCTGCTTCCTAAGTGAGTCGATGGGGTAAAATACTTACTGCTGTTGCAGGCGTTTTTTTAGTTGGGCGGCAGGCAAATAGCCTCCGACCATTTCACCATTGGGTAGAAAAATAGCAGGGGTTCCAGAAATACCAAGCTCTCGGCCTAACTGGTAATGCTGAGCAATCGTCTGCTGACACTGTTTAAGATCCCCTTTCGCTCGCGGTGATTGCCGTTCAATTTTAACATTGTGCATGGCGGCTTTAGGATCGTCAGCACACCAAATGGCTGCCATTTGCTCCGCCACTTGCCCAACAGGGCCTTGACGAGGATAAGCCAAGTAACGCACGGTAATGCCCAAATCGTTATACTCTTTCATTTGGCTATGTAAGCGAACACAATAACCGCAAGTGGTATCGGTAAAGACCGTCACCACATATTGCTCATTCGCTGCTTTATATTCAATCATACTCGATTTTAACTGCTCTATTTTCTGAGCATTAATGGGCGCTTGGCGCTTGGCCAGCACATCGACATAACTGCCATCATCATTTAGCGCATATAACGTCCCAGCAATAAAATGCTGGCCGTCTTCCGAAGCAAACACCACCCCGCCCGGTGTTTGCACTTCGACTAAACCGGTAATATCGGCGGGAGTGACAGAAAGCACTTCCAGCCCCAATGGTGCAAAGCGTTTGGCAAACACATTTTTATCAATACCTGTCGCCCCATCCTGCGCATAACAGGCCGTTGTAAAAATCGTTAGCAGCAGTAATGGTAAGCGGTATAAAACCTTCATAAAAAATCCTTTCTATCAAGCCCTTGGATGGTGCTCGCTGTGTATTTGTTTAAGTCGTTCAGTGGCGACATGAGTATAAATTTGTGTGGTAGATAAGTCACTATGCCCCAGCAACATCTGCACCACCCGTAAATCTGCCCCATAGTTCAATAAATGGGTGGCAAAAGCATGACGCAGTACATGGGGTGATAGCTTTTCCACATCAATACCAGCAATCACGGCGTAATATTTAAGACGATGCCAAAAGGTTTGCCGAGTCATTTGTTTGGCACGTTTACTGGGGAACACCACATCGGAAGTCTGTTGACCCAGCAAATGAGACCGCCCTTGAGTAAGAAAAGTTTCAATCCATTCTATGGCATTTTCCCCCATTGGAACTAAACGCTCCTTTCCCCCTTTGCCGGTGACTCTCACCACGCCTTGCCTTAAGCTGATATTTTCCATCGTTAAAGAGACCAGCTCTGTCACCCTTAGCCCCGTTGCATACAATAACTCAAGCATCGCTTTGTCACGTAGCTCAAGTGGGTCATCGGGATTGGGCGCATTTAATAAGGCCTCAACTTGCCCTTCGCTGAGATCTTTCGGTAACCGCTGCGGTAGTTTAGGGCTGACCAGCAGAGCACTCGGGTCATCACTGCGAATTTTTTCTCGGTGCAAATATTGAAACAAACGGCGCATGGCTGAGATCATTCTTGCTCGCGAGGTTTGCTTGTAATTTTGATCCGTCAGCCAACTTTGATACTCAAGCAATCCAGCTAAACTAATAAAATCTAACCGATAGTGATGCTGCTGCATCCAAAATAGCAATTTATTAAGATCATTCCGATACGAGCTTAGGGTGTTTTCTGCTAACCCTCGCTCCATCCACATCGCATCTAAAAACTGCTCAACCAGTCCTTGATCCACTGACAATTGCTCTGACACCGCGACTTCTCGTTATATGATGATAGAAATAGACCTCGACTTAATACCATAAATTCTTCGCCACTCATAGACAGTTGGCTCTGGCATCTTTCGCTCAGTTAGGTATAGAATTCCTCTCATGTAGCAAAAACAACATGAATTCTATGAAAATTGGTCTATTTTACGGCTCAACAACTTGTTACACCGAAATGGCAGCAGAAAAAATGCGCGCTATTATTGGTGAAGAATTACTTGATATCCACAATGTCAAAGAAACGCCGCTTTCTCGTATGCGCGACTATGACTTGTTGATTCTAGGCATTTCCACTTGGGACTTTGGTGAAATCCAAGAAGATTGGAGCGCGATATGGGATCACATCGATGGCGTACCGCTAAACGACAAGTTCGTCGCATTATTCGGCTTAGGCGATCAAGAAGGTTATGGCGAATGGTATCTGGATGCGATGGGGATGCTGCACGATGCCGTCAAGAAGAACGGAGCTAAACTGATCGGCTACTGGCCAACTCAGGGGTACCAGTTTGAAGCCTCCAAAGCACTTACCGCAGATGGTCGCCACTTTGTTGGCTTAGCGCTCGATGAAGATTCGCAATATGAACTGAGTGATGAACGAATTGCCACCTGGGTCGAGCAGATCCTCACCGAATATCAGCTATTCGCCTAGTTCGAATTCAGAGGAAACTTGCGCAAGAAAGTAACGCCAATCGAAGACTAACCCAGGGTCTGTTTTGCGCATTGGCGCAATATATTGATGCCCTGTGATTCGGGTGCGAGTCAACGCAGGATAACGCCTGATCAAATGTTTTGTCAGCTCAATTAATGCTTGATACTGTGCTTGGGTATAGGCAATAAAATCACTCCCTTCAAGTTCAATGCCGATAGAGTAATCATTACATCGTTCACGCCCAGCAAAAGCAGATTGCCCTGCATGCCAAGCTCGAGCTGAAAAAGGAACAAATTGCACCACCTCGCCGTCTCGTCGGATCAAACAGTGCGCCGAGACTTGCATTTTTTCAATTACCTTGAAAAAGGGATGCGATTGGCTCTCTAATGTGCCACAAAAAAACTGCTCAATATAAGGCCCACCAAATTGCCCCGGCGGCAAGCTAATGTTGTGTACTACCAGTAGTGAAATATCCTGCTCATCTGGCCTTTGATCATAAAACGGCGATTCAACTCGCCGCGCCCCTTGATACCAACCATATTGATCAATCATATCCGGATGTCTGTTTTTGCCATTTCCCGCTAGTATAACCTATAATCACGCCTCATCATGGCCTGTTGCACCATTTCCCTTAAGAGACACGTTTTCCATTTTGCTCCCCCCTTATAAGACCAGAATGGGAGATTAACAGCTGAATTTTGCAGCGACTGATCGTATCATGCCTTTTTCTTCCACAACCAAAGATGATTTGCGATGAAACATCCTCATAATAGTCAGCAACGCTTAGCTTATCTCAAACAGCAACTGCCGTTAGACATTGCCCGTTCGGTAGCTGATAGCTTAAAAGAAGATTTGGGTGGAACCCTTGATGCAGCGGCAGATATCACTGCCAGTTTGATCCCTGCTGATGTCCATAGCCGCGCCACATTGATAACCCGAGAAGCGGGAGTTTTTTGCGGGAAAATGTGGGCTGAAGAAGTATTTAAACAATTGGGTGGCCAAATCACCATTGAATGGCAAGTTGAAGACGGTGATATTCTGAGCGCCAATCAAACCCTCTGCACATTAAGTGGGCCTGCCCGTATTTTACTCACGGGGGAGCGGAATGCGATGAATTTCATTCAAACGCTGTCGGGTTGTGCTACCACCACCGCGCAGTATGTCAAGGCGTTACAAGGCACACAGTGTCGGCTACTCGATACTCGTAAAACCATTCCGGGCTTACGTAGCGCGTTAAAATATGCCGTGGCCTGTGGTGGCGGTTTTAACCATCGAATTGGTGTTTTTGATGCGTATTTAATCAAAGAAAATCACATCATCGCCTGTGGTGGTATCACCCAAGCGATTCACACCGCCAAACAGCTCAATCCCGGTAAACCCGTGGAAGTCGAAACCGAAAGTTTAGCTGAATTATCTGAGGCTATTGACGCTGGTGCAGATATTGTCATGCTTGATAACTTCTCATTTGAGATGATGCGAGAAGCAGTCAAAATTAATGCCGGACGCACGGCCTTAGAGAACTCTGGCAATATCACCTTAGCCACCATTCGCGATTATGCCGAAACGGGCATTGACTACATCTCAGTCGGCGCGCTCACCAAACACATCACCGCATTAGATTTGTCAATGCGTATTCAACAATAAACAACCTTGTATTTCAAGGCTTAGGACAAACTCCCAAGCCTTTTTAACCCCCTCGCAAACTTTATGTAACCTTTTGCTTATTAACGGGCAAAAACGTCATCTGACTCGAAGCTCGTCAGTGAAGCCATTCTCTCGCTCTAGCACTGTGCTTATCCTTGGCTGGTCTTAACTACACCATAAGGATGACTGTGTAATGAAACAGAATCGAAACCACCAACAACAAGGCTTTACCTTAATTGAACTAATGATCGTAGTTGCAATTATTGGCGTTTTATCTGCGATTGCCGTTCCCGCCTATAAGGACTACGTAACGAAAAGTGAGTTGGCATCTGGGTTTGCTACCATAAAATCCGTTATCACTCCCGCTGAGCTTTATGTTCAGGAAAATGGCAAGCTCAGTGGTGGAGCAAATACAACCGATACACTCGGAATAAAAAACGATGCCAACTCTTTGGGGGAACTCACCATTCCTAAAGATAATGAAATCCAATTTGAGCATAAGAACGGCTCAGCAGAAGGCGCTAAATTTACTTATACAAGAGAAGATGGTGGTTGGACATGTGCTTATGATGCACCAACCAACAATCAAAGCGCTGACGCACCTAAAGGTTGCCAACAACCATAAATAAGCCATAACCATGCTTACCAACCTTATTGCTATCTTACGTCAGGCTCAACTCATAAGCCCGACGCAAGAGCAAGCCGTGGTCGACCATATTCAAGCTTCCGGTGCCAGCGTACCGGAGGCTTTATTGGCGCTGGGTATATTCCACCCGCATGATTTAACTGAACAGCTCAGCCAAATCTTTGGTCTACCTGAAACCGATTTAACTCGCTTTGACTACCCGTCATTGTGTCAACAGCTCGGCTTACGCGAGCTGATCACCCAATATCAAGCCTTACCGCTACAACGCCATGGGCAAGTACTGACTTTAGCGGTATCTGACCCCACTCATCTACAAATTGAAGATGAATTTCGCTTTGCCACCGGACTGCAAGTAGAGTTAGTGCTGGCGGACTACAAGGCACTACAAGCCGCCATTCGTCGATTGTATGGCCGCACCATAGAGCACGCCACCAGCCAAGGCAAGGAGATCAGCCAAGATGAGCTGGCCGATTTGGTGCAGATCTCGGATGATGAAAAGCAATCGGTGGAAGATCTCAGCCAAGATGACTCCCCAGTCAGCCGTTTTATCAACCAAGTTTTATTAGATGCGGTGCGGAAAGGTGCTTCGGATATACACTTTGAACCTTACGAACAACAATACCGTATTCGGCTACGCTGTGACGGCATTTTAGTGCAAACTCAGCAACCAGCAAGCCACTTAGGGCGACGGCTCGCCGCACGGCTAAAAATTCTCGCTAAACTCGATATTGCCGAACGCCGACTCCCGCAAGATGGGCGAATAAAACTGCGCTTAAATACTGATACCGCGATCGATCTACGGGTTTCTACCTTGCCCACCCTGTGGGGAGAAAAAATCGTTCTGCGCTTGCTCGACAGCAGCAGTGCCAGCTTAGACATTGATAAATTAGGTTATAACGATACGCAAAAGCAGCTTTATCTAAATGCGCTAAAACAGCCACAGGGGATGATTCTAATGACCGGGCCAACGGGCAGCGGTAAAACCGTTTCACTCTACACCGGTTTAAGCATACTCAATACCGAAGAGGTCAATATTTCAACCGCTGAAGATCCGGTGGAGATCAACCTCCCCGGCATTAATCAAGTGCAAGTGCAACCCAAAATAGGCTTTGGCTTTGCGCAAGCGCTACGCTCATTTTTGCGTCAAGACCCCGACATTGTCATGGTGGGTGAAATCCGCGATTTAGAAACCGCTGAAATCGCGGTTAAAGCCGCCCAGACCGGCCATTTAGTGCTATCGACCCTGCATACCAACTCTGCTGCAGAAACCGTCATTCGTTTAGCCAATATGGGCATAGAGCCGTTTAACCTAGCCTCTTCACTGAGCCTAATCATCGCTCAACGTCTCGCTCGACGATTATGCCCACATTGCAAACAAGCCGATCTGCCCACCCTGACTGAGCAACAACAATTTATGTTAGAGCCCGATCAAACCATTTACCGACCTCGTCCCAGTGGCTGTAACGAATGCACCAATGGCTACAGTGGGCGAGTTGGTATTTATGAAGTTATGGCCTTCGACCCGCAACTGGCTGAAGCCATTATGCAAAAAGCCTCAATCAGTCAGATTGAAGCCATCGCTCAAGCTCATGGTATGCAAACATTACAGCAATCCGGTATCGAAAAACTCAAACTTGGCATCACCAGCATGCAAGAATTACAGCGTGTCCTTTATTTTTAATTGATGGGAATGGATCTGTTATGCATTCATCTAAAGCTTATGAACTGAAAAATTACCGTTGGAAAGGCATTAATAGCTCAGGAAAAAAAGTGGCCGGCCAATTACTGGCCCTTAGTGAATTAGAAGTGCGCGATAAACTTAAAGAGCAACACATTCAGATCAAAAAAATCAAAAAAGGGGGCGTTTCATTCCTGACTCGATTAACGCATCGAGTCAAAGGCAGAGACATCACCTTACTGACCCGCCAATTATCAACCATGTTGACCACCGGCGTACCTATTGTTCAAGCGTTGAGATTGGTCGGTGATAACCACCGCAAAGCGGAAATGAAGTCCATTTTGGCGCAAATAACCAAGAGCGTCGAAGCCGGAACACCCATTTCAAAAGCAATGCGTACCGCGAGTAGTTACTTTGACCCACTCTACGTCGATCTGATCCAAACGGGTGAACAATCGGGCAATTTAGCCGAAGTCTTTGATCGCCTCGCGACCTACCGAGAAAAAAGTGAACAATTGCGCGCTAAAGTCGTCAAAGCCTTGATCTATCCAAGTATGGTTATTTTGGTTGCCTTGGGCGTTTCCTATTTAATGTTAACCATGGTCATTCCTGAATTTGAAAGTATGTTCCAAGGCTTTGGTGCCGAGCTACCTTGGTTTACCCAACAAATCCTTAAACTCTCTCATGCGGTGCAGGCTTATAGCTTAGGCGGTTTGTTACTCTGCATTGGTTTATATCTCACCGTGAAAACCGCTCGGAAAAAATCGTTTCAAATCCGGCTGAAAACCAGCCGCCTAAGTTTGAAATCACCGATTATCGGTACGGTGTTAGCGAAAGCCGCCATCGCCAAATTTAGTCGCACTCTCGCCACCAGCTTTGCGGCGGGGATCCCTATCCTTGCCAGCTTAAAAACCACCGCCAAAACTGCGGGTAATGTGCATTTTGAAACGGCGATTGATCAAGTCCACCGTGATACCGCATCAGGAATGCCCATGTACATCGCCATGCGCAATACAGACGCCTTTCCTGAAATGGTGTTACAAATGGTGATGATTGGTGAGGAATCGGGAAAGTTGGATGATATGCTCAATAAAATCGCCACGATTTATGAATTTGAAGTGGATAATACCGTAGATAATTTAGGCAAAATTTTAGAACCATTGATCATTGTCTTTCTTGGCGTGGTGGTGGGCGGATTAGTCGTAGCGATGTACCTTCCTATCTTTAACTTAATGGGGGTATTGGGTTAGTATACTCTCTTCCCTCAATCCTGCGATTTAGAGCCTCTTAAATGGATATTTTTTATTTTTACCCTTGGTTATTTCCAATCTTCGCCACACTGTTTGGTTTAATCATCGGCAGTTTTCTTAATGTGGTGATCTATCGCTTACCCCAAATAATGGATAGGGAATGGCGGAAAGAGTGTGCCGACGCTTTTCCTGAATATGGCATTACACCGCCAGAAGGCACATTGACACTGAGCACACCTCGCTCCACTTGCCCTCACTGTCAAACCCAGCTGAAAATTCGCGATAACATTCCACTACTGAGTTGGTTGCGACTCAAAGGAAAATGCGCACACTGCCAAGCACCGATCAGCCCTCGCTATCCTTTCGTTGAACTGCTCTCCGCACTAAGTAGTTTCGTCGTTGCTATCCACTTTGGTTTTAGTGGTTATAGCCTTGCACTGCTCTTTTTTACCTATGTACTAATCGCCGCTACCTTTATTGATTTTGATTGCATGCTCCTGCCTGATCAACTGACATTACCCTTGATGTGGAGCGGGATCGGCTTAGCGTTACTTGGTATTAGCCCCTTGTCACTGACCGATGCGGTGCTTGGCACGATGCTAGGTTATCTCTCGCTCTGGTCTATCTACTGGCTCTTTAAAGGGTTAACCGGCAAAGAAGGTATGGGCTACGGCGATTTCAAACTGTTCGCTGCGCTAGGGGCATGGTTTGGCTGGCAATTGCTCCCGCTGATTATCCTGCTCTCCTCGTTTGTTGGCCTTATCTTTGGTATTGTTCAATTACGCCTGCAAAAACGAGGGATAGATAAAGCCTTTCCTTTTGGCCCTTACCTGGCTATGGCCGGATGGTTCGCCATGTTGTGGGGTAATCAATTGATTACTTGGTATTTACACTCATTAATAGGGTAACCGCTATGCCTTTGATCGTCGGCCTAACCGGAGGCATTGCGAGCGGGAAAACCACCGTTGCTAACTTATTTCAAACCCATTTCTCAATTGATATCGTTGATGCCGACATCATTGCTCGCGAGGTTGTCGCTCAAGGAAGCCAAGGCCTTGCTGCAATTATCGAGCATTTTGGCCCAAGTATCTTACACCAGGACGGAAGCTTAAACCGTGCCGCTTTACGCGAGCGAATTTTCGCCATACCCGCGGAGAAAAAGTGGCTCGATCAACGATTACATCCACTGATTAATCAAAGAATGTGTGAGGCACTACAAAAAGTAACCTCCCCTTATGCCTTATTAGTCGTTCCGCTACTGATAGAAAACCAGTTACAGTCGATGGTGGATCGAATTTTAGTGGTCGATGTCGATGAACAAACTCAAATTAAACGAACACAGGCGAGAGATAAAGTGAGTAAGGAACAAGTACTCGCCATATTATCCGCTCAGGCAAGCCGGGCTGAACGACTCGCTTTTGCTGATGATGTGATTAAAAATAGTGCACAAAACCAGAAACTTTTGCCACAAATCACGAAATTGCACCAAAAGTATCTGGCCATAAGCAGTACAAATCAGTCAGAATAGTTCTAAATACACCAAGGCTAGTTTCATGATCACACATAAGTTTGAACATCCGCTCAATGAAAAAACTCGCATATATTTGCGGGTAGAAGCGTTGCTCAATCAAATGGAGCAAGCCTGTCAATTAGCTGACCAACTCCAACATCAATTACTGTTTCGCGCTCTTTTTGATCTACTCGATATTTTCGATCAAATGCAACTGAAAAGTGAATTAGCCAAAGACATTGAAAAACAACGTCTCGCCTACCGCCAGTGGCAAGGTATTGAGGCTGTGGATCAAGATATGCTCACCGCTTTATTAGCCGACATCGATAAAGTACACCGTAATTTAATGGCGGGCGAACGCTTTGGCCAATCGTTGAAAGAAGACCGTTTTCTCAGCACTATCCGACAGCGATTTAACTTACCCGGTGGCTCTTGCTGCTTCGACCTCCCGGCCTTACATTACTGGCTTCACTTGACGGCTGAACAAAAAAATCAAGACGCCCAACAGTGGATTTTAGCCCTTCAACCACTGGCCGATGCCCTGAAATTATGGCTTAAATTAACCCGAGAAACCGGTCAATTTAAAGCGCATACTGCCCAATCCGGCTTTTATCAAAGTGATGCTGAAGGCGCGAATATTCTTCGTTTGTCTATTCCGTTAGCCTATGGCGTCTATCCGATGATCTCTGGCCATAAAAATCGTTTTGCGATTAAATTTATCGATTTTCACTCCGGCCAAGCGAGTAGCCAAAATGTGCCTTTTGAGCTTGCAATCTGTTGTTAATCAAGCAAAATGTTATTTTGATCAAGAGGAGAGGACCCATGTCAAAAAAACTGACCGTGGTAACATGCCCACAATGCGGAGCGTCGGTAGAATGGGGAGAGCAGAGTCCTTACCGTCCATTTTGCAGTAAAAAGTGCCAAATGATCGATTTTGGCACTTGGGCCAATGAAGAAAATGCCATTCCCGGTGCCCCTGATATGTCGGACAGCGATGGCTGGTCAGAAGAGCATCATTAGCTCATTCCTGTTTATAATAATAAAGCCCCAAAATGGGGCTTTATTATTTGTTGCTACGGATTTATTCTTCACTCGACGCTTGGCTTGGATCCGCGTCAATATCGATACTGGTGACCCGTTGTAAACCTCGTGGAAGTAAACTTCCCCGACGACCACGTTCACCTCGGAAGTTATCCAGATCGGCCGATTTCAAACCTAACTTACGTTTTCCCGCATATAACGTAATAGAAACACCTGGCGGCAATACCATTAAGTGAGAAACCACCTCTTCTCGAGCCTTCGCTTTGGCACTTGGAATATTGATGATCTTATTCCCTTTACCTTTACTCAATTGCGGTAGATCTTTAATCGGGAAGAGCAGCATTCGTCCTTGGTTGGTGATCGCTAAGATCTCGTCATGATCCAAATCGTTCACCGCTTGCGGTGCTAAAATTTCTGCATTTTCCGGTAAATTGACTAAGGCTTTACCACTGCGGTTTTTCGACAGTAAATCTGCTCCTTTACAGACAAAACCATACCCAGCATCAGAACCGACCAACCATAATTGCTCCTCTTCGCCCATGATCGCTTGGCGAATGGAACTGCCTTCGGTGATGTTAAGCCGTCCGGTAATCGGTTCACCTTGCCCTCGAGCAGATGGCAAAGTATGAGACTCAAGCGAGTAACTGCGCCCATCGCTACCCAGCAGCACTACAGGCAGGTTACTTTTACCGCAAGCATGGGCTAAGTAGTTATCTCCTGCCTTATAACTCAAACTCTGGCAATCGACATCATGCCCCTTAGCATGGCGGATCCAGCCTTTTTCAGACAAAACAACCGTAATCGCCTCGCTCGGCATTAAATCACGTTCGGTTAATGCTTTCGCTTCCGCTCGCTCCACAATAGGTGAACGGCGATCATCGCCATATTTCTCGGCATCCGCTTTGAGTTCTTTTTTCAGTAAGGTATTTAAGCGGCGTTCGGAACCCAGCAGTTCTTCTAACTGCTTGCGCTCTTTCTCTAGTTGCTCTTGTTCCGCACGGATTTTCACTTCTTCTAATTTAGCTAAGTGACGCAACTTGGTATCAAGAATTGCATCCGCTTGAATATCGCTAATTCCAAAACGTTGCATTAACACCGGTTTGGGTTCATCTTCTTGGCGAATAATGTCAATCACTTCATCAATATTGAGATAAGCAATTAATAAACCTTGTAAAATATGTAAGCGAGCTAAGACCTTATCCAGACGAAACTGCAAACGAGAACGCACCGTCGTACGACGATACTCAACCCACTCAGAAAGAATTTGGGTTAATCCTTTCACTTGAGGTCGGTTATCTAGGCCGATCATATTCAGGTTAACTCGATAACTTTTTTCAAGATCCGTCGAAGCAAATAAGTGGTTCATCAAGGTATCACAATCCACCCGATTGGAACGCGGTACAATCACGATACGCGTGGGATTTTCATGATCCGACTCGTCGCGCAAATCCTCCACCATCGGCAGTTTTTTCGCCCGCATCTGGTTGGCAATCTGTTCCAATAATTTTGCACCTGACACTTGGTGGGGTAAGGCGGAAATAACAATGTCGGAGCCTTCTTTATGCCATACCGCACGCATTTTTACACTGCCACGTCCGGTTTTGTACATTTTCTCTAGCTCAACCTGCGGGGTGATGATTTCCGCTTCAGTAGGAAAATCAGGCCCTTTGATGTACTGCATCAAGTCGGGTAAAGCGGCATTCGGATGCTCAATTAAATGGATCGTTGCCGCGACCACTTCCCGCACGTTATGTGGTGGGATGTCGGTAGCCATGCCCACCGCAATCCCAGTCACGCCATTGAGTAAGATGTGCGGCAGACGTGCGGGCAACATTTTCGGCTCTTTCATCGTGCCGTCAAAGTTTGCTTGCCACTCAACGGTTCCTTGCCCTAATTCACCGAGTAAGATTTCAGCAAATTTTGATAACTTTGCTTCGGTATAACGCATAGCCGCGAAAGATTTAGGATCATCCGGAGCCCCCCAGTTACCTTGGCCGTCCACCAGCGGATAACGATAGGAAAAGGGCTGGGCCATCAGCACCATTGCTTCATAGCAGGCGGAATCACCATGCGGGTGATATTTACCTAATACATCACCAACCGTACGCGCCGATTTCTTGTATTTGGCAGATGCAGAAAGCCCAAGCTCAGACATTGCATAAATAATACGTCGTTGAACCGGTTTTAGCCCATCCCCAATGTAGGGCAAGGCTCGGTCCATGATGACATACATGGAGTAATTTAAATAAGCGTCTTCGGTAAACTTACGCAGTGCTAGTTGCTCGACGCCGTCAAAATTAATTTCTGTCGACATTTATTGCACCTCTGCTATATCAGCCATATCACCATAACGCTGAAGCCAATTTCGACGGTCATCAGCACGCTTTTTCCCCAGCAACATATCCATCATTTCATCGGTTTCTTTATCATCATCAATGGTTAATTGCACCAAACGACGAGTGTTTGGATCCATGGTGGTTTCCCGTAATTGCAACGGGTTCATTTCGCCTAGCCCTTTGAATCGCTGGACGTTGATCTTGGCTTTTTTCTGGCTTAAGCGCTCAAGAATGGCGTCTTTTTCACCGTCGTCCAAGGCATAATGCACTTCTTTACCACAATCGATCCGATAAAGTGGCGGCATGGCGACATAGACATGACCAGCTCGAACTAAAGCGCGGAAATGACGCGTAAATAAAGCACAAAGCAGTGTGGCAATATGTAGCCCATCGGAGTCCGCATCGGCTAAGATGCAAACTTTGCCATAGCGCAGTGAATCAAGATCATCACTATCAGGATCAATCCCCAAAGCAACTGAAATATCATGTACTTCTTGTGAAGCCAATACTTGATCAGCAGACACTTCCCATGTATTTAAGATCTTACCGCGCAAAGGCATAATGGCCTGGAATTCTCGGTTACGTGCTTGTTTGGCACTTCCGCCTGCAGAATCTCCTTCGACTAAGAAAAGTTCCGTACGGCTAAGATCTTGCTGAGAACAATCGGTTAATTTACCCGGTAACGCTGGGCCCGAGGCGACTTTTTTACGAACCACTTTTTTACTGGCTCGCATACGACGATGCGCATTGGCAATACATGTTTCTGCTAATAATTCAGCGAGTTGAGGCTTTTCATTAAGCCACAAACTAAACGCATCTTTTACCACGCTAGCGACAAACGAGGAGGTTTGACGAGAAGAGAGCCGCTCTTTCGTTTGTCCGGCAAATTGAGGGTCTTGCATTTTGATCGATAACACATAAGCACAACGATCAAAAACATCTTCACCGGTTAATTTGACCCCACGCGGTAGCAAATTACGAAACTCACAAAATTCACGCATCGCATCCAGCAAACCTTGGCGTAATCCGTTAACGTGCGTACCGCCCTGCGGGGTTGGGATCAAGTTAACATAACTTTCGGTAATTAAATCGCCCCCTTCAGGAAGCCAAATAACCGCCCAGTTTGCCGCTTCAATGTCTGTTTTTAACTCGCCAGTAAACGGTTCTTCTGGCAGTAAGGTATAACCTTTAACCCCTTCCGCTAAATAGTCTTTTAAACCATCTTCATAAAGCCAGCGGTACTCGTTATCATTCACCTTATCGGTAAAAGTGACTTCTAACCCTGGGCATAAAACCGCTTTAGCTCGTAAATTATTGATTAAACGTGAAACGGAGAAGTTAGCAGAATCAAAGTAACGCGCTTCAGGCCAAAAATGTACCGATGTTCCTCGATTGCGCCGCCCACAAGTACCGGTGACCGTAAGATCAGAAACTTTGTCGCCATGTTCAAAGGCAATCTCATAGATCTGCCCATCGCGGCGAACGGTGACTTCAATGCGTTTGGATAAGGCGTTCACCACCGAAATCCCTACCCCATGTAACCCACCAGAAAATTGATAGTTTTTATTAGAAAACTTACCACCGGCATGTAATTTACATAAGATCAGTTCCACCCCAGAGACGTTCTCCTCTGGGTGAATGTCTACTGGCATACCACGCCCGTCATCAATAACTTCTAGTGATTGATCGGCATGAAGAATCACCTGAACCTTAGTAGCGTATCCGGCTAACGCTTCATCGACACTGTTGTCGATAACTTCTTGCCCTAAGTGGTTAGGGCGCGTGGTATCCGTATACATCCCAGGTCGGCGACGTACTGGCTCTAAGCCATTTAAAACTTCAATGGCTCCAGCATTATATTGTTCAGTCATAATACGGAATGCTTTTATCGAAAAATAATTAGGGTTACTTTACTATTCGTTTATGCTCTATCTACAAGAAAATTGTCACTAAAAATGCACAACACCCAATGATATAGAGCCATAAGCGAAGAAAGAACAAGAGAAACATACTCAGGAAGAGCCCTTGAGATGTCAAGTGACATCCGTTAGCAAGGGATAAATTTATGACTCTTCCCTCAATGACATCCTCAAAGATTTAAGAATTGAATAATTTGCTGAGGATAACGTTCAAAATCGACAAAACTATGATTACCGTTTGGCTCCACCGTTTGTCGAGCGTGCTGATATTTGGCTACCGCTTGGCGATAGTCTAACACTTCATCACCCATTTGTTGTAGTAACCAAAATTGATCAAGATTGTGAATCACTGGAACATCTAGCGCTTTTAGCTCTTTAATGTGCGAATGATCCAGCACATAGCGCTCACCAGTGTATGGATTTTGTTGTTCGCCAAGAAAATCGGCCAGTAATTCGTAAGGCCTAACCGCAGGGTTTACCAGCACCGCCGGGCAAGAAAATTGAGCATTCAACCAGGTTGCCAGATAGCCACCTAACGAACTCCCCACCAAACCAATACGATATTGCTTTTGGTATGCCGCAACCATCTGTAACAGTAAATCGGCTGCCTGTTGCGGGAAATGGGGTAATTTGGGCACGACGACTTTTATATCTGGTCGATGCTCAGCGCAATAGCGCAGCATCACCTGTGCCTTATGTGATTGAGGGGAACTGTTAAAGCCATGAATATAAAGTAATAAAGGAGGAACTACATGTACAGGCATACAATTAGTACCCACTCGAGGTAAAATCAGGCACAAACGCTCCTTTTCTTAATCGTTTCACTTGAGTCGAGACTTCTCCATCATGATGAAGTTCTAACTCTCGCCAACCCGGCGAACAAAGATCAAGTGCAAAATCATCAGAGTTAGGTTTAAATTGCACACAAGTGGAAGGGGTTGCCATGACTTTCACGCCTTGATATTCGCAATCCATGGCTTGATGGACATGACCGCACAATACCGCTCGAACATTCCGATGCTGACCAACCACATGCCAAAATGCATCGCTGTCTTTGAGTGTGTGCTGATCCAGCCAAGCACTACCAACCAATAAAGGATGATGGTGAAGTAATACCAGTGTAAACCGATCGGGATATTGGGTAAGCTTTTCATCCAATAAGCCGAGTTGATAGTCACTAAGACGACCATGTGGAACCCCAACCACTTGAGAGTCTAACAGCACCATTTGCCAATGTTTGCCCAACAAAACATGTTCTAATGCCTGAATCTGCGCCGATGGCATAACACTCCCCATGTTCGGTTTATAATCATGATTACCTGGCAACCAGAAGCATAACTTTTGCAAATCACGAATTCCTGCGGCAAAACGCTGGTAAGATTCAGCGCTGTGATCTTGTGAAATATCACCCGTAGCAAGAATGGCATCAAAAGGAATTTGTTGCTCAATAATGGCTTGAACAATGGCACGGAAGCTGTCTGCGGTATTAACACTAAGTAAACAGCCATCATCAGGCGCAAACAGATGCGTATCCGTAATTTGGACAAGTTTAATATGATCTGATGGGGATAAACTGGGCGACACGTTCAAAGCGATAAACCTAATGCTGTTAATGGTTGATATTCATGGGAGTTCGACTCATCCCTCTTTTTAAACAAAATGTTAGCCAATCACCTAAAAAACGATTCACTTGGGCTTTCTCATCTTTTTGTACCATTTTGTCGTTTGGATAATCATAGCGAGCATCGATTCGAGCAAGCGATTGACACGCACAAACTTCAGCAACCCGAGCATCGTGATATAGCCTGACAGACATTGTAGGCAATGGAAATATCGAAGTATCATCGCTTTGACAAATCTCCACCAAAGTTGTGTACTTTGTGACCTCTAGCACCTGAAGTTGGTAGATTAAGTGAGCAGCTTGATAACAACGCACATCTCCTACCTTCGGCTGATGAGGGATCAAAGCGTTCAGCTTGGCATAATTCGTTTCATAAGTTCGCATCAATTCAGCGAGATTGACATGATACGGCTTGATGGCCATGAGTAGCGACATACTAAACGCGACTCCGCCATTGCAGTTGCAACTGCTGGTGGTTTAATTCTAACCACTGTAAAGCAATAATAGAGGCACCGTTCTCAATGCGCCCTTCTTTAACCAATTGATAAGCATCCGATCGTTTCATAACATGAAGATTAATATCTTCACCTTCCTCAGCCAAACCATGTACACCAGATGCTTGTGTGCTATCGACCTCACCCACATAGACATCAAGTTTTTCAGAACATCCTCCTGAAGAAGGGTAATACGCGGTGATTTTTTCTAGCCGGTCAACCTTCAAACCAGCTTCTTCTTGTGCCTCTCGACGAACGACGTCCGCAGGCAGCTCACCCGGTTCAATAATGCCCGCGACGATCTCTAGCTGCCAAGGCTGTGCATCTTCTAGTGCACCAACCCGTATTTGTTCGATGATCACCACTTCATCGCGTAAAGGATCATAAGGTAATAACGCGGCAGCATGCCCTCGCTCAAACATTTCACGCTCAATCAACTCACTCCATCCGCCTTGAAATAGACGATGTCTGAAGCGGTACTTCACCATGCGGAAGAAGCCTTGAAATAGTGTCTGTTTTGAGACGATATCAATATCACCGGTGCTAAACGGGCTTTTCAATCGATCTGTCGGTTGCATTCGAACTCCTTGTGCGCAATCTTATAGTTTACTCAGGAACTTTTGCCTCTGCCAACGACATGGCTCAACTTTTTATACAAAATTTGTATTTATAGTTAAGTTATGATGGTGAACTAATAAAAAAACAGCAAGCTCCCTCGCTTTTCGGGCTAATTTCTTCTTTTTATCCCTCGGTTGAGCAAATAATTATATTGCACAAGTGGACAATTAAGTGTAAAAAAGTGCAAACTTTCGCACGAAATACCAACAATTTGAGTTACACTCTGTCAAAGTAACTCATTTCATATACAGGCAGGAATAGGACCGATGAAAAAACTGCTTCCTTTACTCGTAAGTGCAACCCTCGCCAGCACCAGCGTCTGGGCAGACGATCTTGCACAAATTTATGACCAAGCAAAAGAAAATGATCCTCAGCTACTGAGCGCAGCCGCTCGTCGTGATGCTGCCTTTGAAGCTGTCACTTCCAGTCGTAGTTCTCTTTTACCACAAATTAATTTAACGGCTGGTTACAACCTAACTCGTAGTGATGAAGACGCTCGCGAAAGCGATCGTCTCAGTGCTGGAATCAAATTTTCACAATCACTATATAATCGCTCAAGCTGGATCACGTTAGATACCGCAGAAAAACAAGCCCGCCAAGCCGATGCAGAATATGCTGTCATTCAGCAGAATTTAATTTTGAGAGTGGCTCAAGCCTACTTTGAAGTGCTCAGCGCACAAGACAACCTAGAGTTTGTCCGAGCAGAAAAAGCGGCGGTCGCGCGTCAACTAGAACAGACCAAACAACGTTTTGAAGTTGGGTTATCTGCCATTACCGACGTACACGATGCCCAAGCACAATATGACGGTGTTTTAGCGCAAGAAGTATTAGCTGAAAATACATTAATTAATAGCTATGAGTCGTTACGTGAAATTACAGGACAAGAGTACGCAAATTTAAATATCCTAGATACGGATCGTTTCTCAGCAAGCCGTAGTACTGAGTCTGTTGAAGCGCTCATTGAACGGGCACAACAACAAAACTTATCTTTGCTTTCTTCCCGCATTGCACAAGACATCGCCAAAGATAATATCGCGTTAGCCAACTCTGGCCACTTACCTTCTCTCACCTTAGATGGCGGGTACAATTATGCTCGCGAATCCAATAGTAATAGTGGTTCATATAACTATAGCGGTCACGACTACAACGATGTTGCCATTGGGGTCAATTTGAGCGTGCCACTCTATACGGGTGGTAATGTCACATCGCAAACCAAACAAGCACAATACACCTATGTCGCCGCGAGCCAAGACTTAGAAGCTTCGTTTCGGACGGTGGTGAAGAGTGTTCGCGCTTACAACAATAATATTAATGCCTCGATTGGTGCTCTACGCGCTTATGAACAGACGGTTATTTCCGCTCGCTCTGCTTTAGAAGCGACTGAAGCTGGCTTTGAAGTCGGCACGCGTACGATTGTCGATGTGTTGGATGCCACTCGTCGTCTCTATGATGCGAACCGTAATTTATCTTCGGCTCGTTATGATTATATTCTTAATGTACTGCAGCTTCGCCAAGCGATTGGCGCATTGAACGAGCAAGATATTTTGGATATTAATTCAGGATTAAAAACGGCAAAAAAATAGCACCATAACGGAATCAAAAATGGTAAAGGGCTCATCTGAGCCCTTTTTTATCGTGACAAATATTCAACTCGACAACCAAGGTTATCGGCAAACTCAGGGGATCGAGTATGACACTTATTAGCGAAGCAGAAATAAAAACATTAACCTTTTCCACCGCGGATGGCCTGAATAATTTCTGTGGTTGAGCAACCCTCTTCAAAGTTGAGTACTTTCACCTCGCCACCAGCCGCGATCACTTCCGCACCACCAGCGATATCTTCAGGTTTATAATCACCACCTTTGACTAATAAGCTCGGTAACACTTCAGCAATTAGACGTTGTGGCGTATCTTCTGAAAACGGTACCACCCAATCAACCGCACCTAATCCAGCAAGTACCGCCATACGTCGATCGGTCGGGTTAACTGGGCGTCCTGGGCCTTTTAAGCGCTTCACGGATTCATCGCTATTCACAGCAACAATCAGTCGATCACCTAGCTCGGCGGCGTGATTGAGATAAGAAACATGTCCAGCATGTAAAATATCAAAGCAACCATTGGTCATCACCACTTTCTCACCACGAGCCTTGGCTTTTTTGACCGCTTCAATCAAGGCGTGTTCACTGATGATCCCAAAATCAGATTCTTTGCTGCCATGAATGGCTTCTGCCAACTCTATCGTCGAAACCGTTGATGTGCCGAGTTTACCGACGACCACTCCGGCAGCAGCATTCGCTAACGCACACGCATCATCTAACGACTTTCCAGCAGCTACCGAGGCGGCTAATACCGAAATCACCGTATCACCAGCGCCTGTCACATCAAACACTTCTTTGGCTTGTGTCGGCAAATGAAACGGTTCCATACCACGACGCAATAATGTCATGCCATGTTCACTTCGAGTGATCAGCAAGGCCTCAAAATCAAATTGTTCGATCAGGGCTAAGCCTTTCTCAACCAGATCTTGTTCCGATTTTACTTTGCCGACGACCTGTTCAAACTCAGCCATGTTAGGAGTCAATAAGCTGGCTCCACGATAGCGTTCAAAATCAGCGCCTTTGGGATCAATAAAAACGGGTAGGTTCGCCGCACGAGCTTGTTGAATCAATGCTTGAACATGCTCTAAGGCCCCTTTCGCATAGTCAGATAAAATCACAGCATTCACATGGGGCAAGGCATCGGTCATCCGAGATAAAACCAGCTCAGCATCGTATTGCGCAAATTTTTCTTCAAAATCTAAACGAATTAACTGTTGGCCACGGCTTAATACTCGCAACTTGGTGATCGTGGGATAATTGGTTAATGCGATAAAATCACACTGTACATTCAATGAAGTGAGTTTTTCGGTTAAGACTTGTGCCGGTTCATCCATACCGGTTAAGCCGATAATGGTTGCCTGCCCCCCCAAAGAGGCGATATTCATGGCCACGTTCGCCGCCCCACCTGGACGCTCTTCATGATGCTCGACTTTCACAACGGGAACAGGAGCTTCTGGCGAAATACGTCCAGTTGGACCATGCCAGTAACGATCAAGCATGACATCACCGATGATCAAAACGCCTGCTTTGTTGTAGTCAGGTAGGATCGGTTTCATTATGGAATCTCCACTATTAATCTCGCCGCGCAGTGTAGCACAAGCCTTTGAGCCGCTAAAGATTTCACCTTAGCGTCTGTTAACCTTTTGCAGTTACATTTTATTCGAAAGGTCAACAGCCCCTAGCCAGTTATGCCAAATTAGCTTCACGACTTCCCGCTCAGCAATTAATTTTGCTTCATCGACATCGGCATCTAAATTAAGTAAGTTGCGATGATGGATTTGATCGCGCATACAAGTATATGCATGAGTTAATGCATTTGCGGATGATTCATCGAGTACACCAAGCTGAATCAGTGACTCAAAGATGCGCACATTGTCAGACCAACGAGTTAACTTAGGATATTGATGGCTGTACAGCAACACCCAGTATTGCGCTAAAAACTCAATATCAGCAATGCCACCTTCATCGTGCTTTAGCATAAAACGCCCGACTTTTTTACTGCCTAAGTGTTGACGCATTTTTTGACGCATTTCAATCACTTGCTTTTGCAACGTAGCTTGATCTCGCGGTAGCGATAAAATGGTATGCCTAATGTCGCTAAAGTGGTGCTGTAAAGGAGCGTCACCATAAATCATCCTCGCCCGAACTAAAGCTTGATGCTCCCAAGTCCATGCTTCTTCTTGTTGGTAAAGCGCAAAAGCATCTAAAGGAGAAACTAATAAGCCGGATGCCCCCGAGGGACGTAATCGAGTGTCCACTTCATATAAAATGCCAGAAGCAGTACGTGTTGAGAACAAGTGGATCACCCGCTGGGCAAGACGGAGATAAAACTGCCGACCATCAATCGGTTTTTCTCCATCAGTGACTGAAGAGATCGGACAATCATGCACAAAGACAATATCTAAATCGGAGTTGTAGCCTAACTCCCAGCCTCCAACCTTACCGTAACCAATCACGGCAAAACCTTTGCCGTCGCGCTCGGCAAGGTGATTCGGCTCGCCATACTTAACGCTGACTTGTAACCATGCTTGATGAATGACCGCTTCCACAATCGCTTCGGCTAAATAAGTTAGATGATCACTGACCTTCATCACTGGCAACACACCGGCAATATCTGCTGCAGCAATTTTTAAAATACAAATTTGCTTAAACTGACGTAGCGCTTCCATTTGTTGCTCCATATCCTCTTCAGGGATTCGAGCTAAGAAATCACGCAACTCTATTTTATAACGGTCTAAGGCGATGGGATGATAAAGCTGCTGCGGATCAATCAACTCATCTAACAAAATAGGATAACGCGCTAGTTGCTCTGAAATCATCGGGCTCGCGGTACATAAACGCACCAACTGGTTTAGCGCAGCGGGATATTCATCCAACAGTTCCAAATAAGTGGTTCGTGTGGCAATACGATTAAGTAAAGAGAGCACTCTGGCTAGACCAAACTGAGCTTCTGGATGAGAAAAAATCACCTGATAAATTTTGGGCATCAAACGGTTTAAAACATCTCGACCTCGTGGGCCAATGGTTTTTTTAGCCAAATCCTGCTTAAAGTGAATACAGGTGTTCGCCACCGTTTCAGGCTCAAGTAATTTTAAATCATGCTCAAGGATATGGAGGATGACTTCTGGCTTATGAGCCATATCCCAAAGTTCATGAAAATAGGGAGCAATCAGGAGATCATCTTCATCTTCTTCACCGATAAGTGCAATAAAGATTTGATGAACCTGTGCCATCTCAAACTGTATGCGCTCAAGCAGTGATGACCACGAATCATAACCCATGGCGTAAATTAGCCGCCATTGATCATCGGTTTTATCGGGTAGCGTTTGCGTTTGTTTATCCTCTATCGCTTGCAGTAAGTTTTCTAATCGACGTAAAAAGCGGTAAGCCGCCATCAACTGCTCGATTTGATCGACAGACAGTAATTCTAATTCTCCAATCGCTTGCAACGTTTCGAGCAAGCCTCGGTGACGCAAGCTGGGTTCTCGTCCGCCGCGGATCAATTGGAAAACTTGGGCGATAAACTCAATTTCTCGAATGCCGCCTGCCCCTAACTTGATATTATTACTCAACCCTCGCCGACGGACTTCACTACGAATCATCGCTTTCATCCGGCGTAAGGACTGAATAGCGCTAAAGTCGATATAACGACGAAACACAAAAGGACGTAGCATTTGACGTAGCTCTTGATAGCATTGATACATTTCACTGCCCATCACTCGAGCTTTGATCATGGCATAGCGCTCCCAATCACGGCCTTGCTCCTGGTAATAATCCTCAAGAGCGGCATAACTCATCACCAAAGGACCACTTTCACCGAAGGGACGCAAACGCATATCGACTCGATAACAAAAACCATCTGGCGTTTGCTGATCCAGCATTTTAATGATCCGCTGGCCTAAGCGAGTAAAAAATTGGGCATTATCAATCGAACGACGTACACCTTGAGTGTGACCGTTTTCCGGATAAGTAAAAATCAAATCAATATCAGAGGAGAAATTTAACTCGCCGCCTCCTAATTTTCCCATCCCAATGATTAGCATCGGCTGCGCTTGCCCCTCTGCGTTACAAGGCGTTCCCCATTCTTGACAGCACTGTGCGTATTGCCATTGATAGGTTTCAAACACAATTGCTTCGGCCAACTCAGACAAATGATTCAAGCTCTCTTCCAACGGCCAATCTGAGAGGAAGTCACGCCAAGCAATATAAACCATTTCTCGGTTACGAAACTGACGCAAAATGCGTTGCCCCTCAGTTTCATTCTCACAGGATGCAAGTAATCGATTTAATTGTGGACGATAGAGTGATGTACGCTGTTTTTCTCGCAGCAACAAGGGAAGCTCCTGACATAAAACCTCGTCACGCAATAACGTTTCAGCAATAAAAGGGCTTAAACCGAGTAACGTGTGTAACTGGCTAAGTAATGCCTGAGGCCAGCTAGCAATAACGACATGCTGGGTAACAAGTTGCTGATAATATCGTTCAGCCTGCGTCTCTAATGATTGAGGGAGTGACATGCTTCATCCTTGTCTGCTTACTGAGAAAACCCAAGGTGAACACTTTAGCTCAGACAAATAAAAATAAAAACGCCCACTTTCATTATGTGGGCGTGTTACTGAGCCGGAAAAATTCGCGTTATACCTTAAACACAGTAATTTTATTATCCAACTCTTCTGCATTATTTTGCATAATTTCAGACGTTTCCAATAGTTCACTGACCACGGTAACCGAAGCTTCGACCAACTCTCGCACATTGGTTAAGTTTTGATTCATTTCATCAGCAACACTACTTTGTTGTTCAGCCGCAGTAGCAATTTGGAAATTCATATCATTGATTTGTTGGACTTGCACCACGATACCATCTAACTCACTGCCAGCATTGGTAACCAGCTCGACCCCATCTGCCGCTTCTACGACACTTTTTTCCATTAAATCAACCGCCGAGTTTGCACTACTTTGCAGCTGAGAAATCATTTCTTGAATTTCAACTGTCGCAGATTGAGTACGCTGTGCCAGATTACGGACTTCATCAGCAACGACAGCAAAACCACGCCCGGCTTCACCAGCGCGAGCGGCTTCAATCGCTGCGTTTAATGCTAATAAGTTGGTTTGCTCTGAAATACTTTGAATGGTTCCTACTACGCTACCAATCGCGATCACACGTTCTTCGACTTGATTCACAGCAGCTGCAGATGCTGCGATATCTTTAGAGAGTTGATCAATCTTACTGATGGTTCTTTGTACAAACTGCTGGCCAGTTTTAGCTTGTTGAGAGGTATTTTCTGTTAATGACGAAGCATTTTGCGCATGTTCCGCAACGGTTTGGACTGTAGAAGACATCTCACTCATTGCGGTTGCGAGCTGATCAATCTCGTTAAACTCTTCTTGCGCTGACTCTTTGGTTTCAGACATGCTGATGGTCATCACTTCCGTCAAAGCCGTGAGTTCTTGAGATGTGCTGATCTGCATTTTGATCAATTCTTGTAATTGATGTCGAGTAATCTCAAGCTCTCGAGCGACATCACCGTATTCATCTTTACATTCCATCACAATGGGCTCAGATAAATCTCGCTGAGCCATTTGTTTGATAGATTCATTCAAAAATTGAGTCTGGCGCAGCATCACCCGAGCGGCAAACAAAAGTAGCGCCACAAACACAACAATCATTAGCCCCGTTTGCCACACGACCTGAACGAGGTATGCATCATAATGTTGTTGAGCCACCTCAATATTTTGGGTTGCAGCCAACAGGGAATCATAGAACAAGCTGGCATCCCATAACTGTTTAGCAATAACCAGTAAGGTGCTGAAGATCATCAGCATGACCATCTTGGGTATCAGACGTACATCTGTGATAACCCGTTCCCACGGTTTAAACGCTATCCTCGCCATTGTCTGTTCTCCACTCAGTTCAATTATCTATTTTTAATATTTTTTACCAAATATTCTCTCGAAAACACGAATTATTTCGAGCACCGTATGAAACCCATAGTACCAAAAACCCACTCGTATCAATGAGTGGAATATCGCTAATTCAAGGGTCGATAACCTAATTTGTGATCTCAAACGGATTATCAGCCAATGACAAATATAAGCTAAAAATAGACACAAAATTATCGTTGATCACTTTCTTCCCTATCGACTGAGTATGGAAATACTCAAGCAACTTGTCGATTCAACACCACCGATTGTGATCTAAGTCGATATTTGATACCGATAAATCGCGCCAATGCTGAAGGCCAAAACATAAAAGGGATGCAATTGCGCATCCCTTTTATGTGTTAAGTGACTTAATCACGCTAGCTTAATCGCGCCAATAAGGCGGAATTTCAACTCCAATCATTCGCGTTTGCTCCATCGCATGAAGGATCGAATGTTCTTGACGAATCAACCAACGATTCACTTGTTCTTGATCTTCCGCTTCCAGTGTATCAAGTAAGGTGGCTAAGGTTTTTAATGTTAAAAGATCATCAATACCATGCAACAAATCAGCCCATGGCATGCGAAATGCGAGCCGTTTTTCCGCATCATATAAACGAGCAAAACCGATCCCCGTATAGAGAGTACGCATCAAGCGGTATTGTTGATCAATATATTCTTGGCTGGATAATGTTTGCTCGGGAGGAAAAACGTCCATAAGCTCAGCCCACGCTCGCTCAAGCTGCTTTATAGAAAAACCACGAATATTTCTTGCCATTCGCTCGCGAGCTTTTTCATCCAAAAATGGTTGCCATCCCCGGGTTAAAATCCAGCGACTAAGATCCAGTAATAAGCCTGTATAACGAGCAGAATGAAGTAATTTAAGAGACTCATCCCGTTGTGGTAGTTCTTCTTGGCGCTGCTTGAGTTCCGTAACTAAAAATTTTCGCGCTTCTAACTTACGCAGCGCGTAGCCTTTATCTTTCAGTAAGTCATCCAAATAATCGTAATGCTTTAACCAGGCTAATTCACCTTCAAGCCATTTTAGTTCTTGACGCAAAATCGCACTGGCACGACGAGGAACGATTCCACCATAAACCGTCAACAGCTGACGAATAAAGCTAATCGCATGACTAATTTCATGCAGCGCTGCTATAGAATCTTGCTCAATATAAATTTGTTCATGATAGTGCCAATGTGACAACGCATGCTCCAAAGAACGGATAAAGCAAGACTCAACACTATCATCACTTTGGGTATTGACTAAGCTCAACGGCTGAACCTCATCACCAGAATAATCGGCAGCTAAACGATAACCACGCGCCGCTTTACTCAAGTTACCCAAACGCATGCCACCTTGATCACTTAAGTGACGCGCTAAGACAAACAATGCATCCGTTTGACCGGATTTTAGCTCAAGTTCTACTTCACAAATTGGCGCTTGATTTACTCCAGCTTGCACCACACCTTGATCAAATGCGACTTCAATCTGGCTACCATCGGCCATACCCACGAGCCACTGCTCACGAGTGAAGTTAGTCGCAAATAAAGGTAATAACTGGGTTTGTAACTCAGCCAGTTCGCGTCCTTCTGGCCAAATATCCGCAGGATGAAGAGAGAGGTCAGGCTCGTTACTGCTATGCTCTGCATTATATTCAGGCCGTTGATGTAGCCCTGCGACGACTCGCCCCGCCGTTTTGACTGTTTGCACATATACTTCATCAAAACGACGAATGCGTAGCCCAATATCATGTTGACGTAACCAGTTATCGGCAGAATCAAAATAGGTATTTCCTAACTCTCGACAACTGTGCTGAAGTACTTTGGTTTCAGAAATTTTACTACGTAAAACCTCTGAAAAATCTGGAGAAACAAAAAACTTCAGTTCTATTTCGGTTTCCATACTTATACCTTTCGCAGCAGATAGCCACAGGATATTGCCTAAAAGGCGACGGGGCAAGAGAGAAATATCGACCAATTGATGATCTAAAACAGTTTTAATACGTCAATTAATGGGTTAACATGCGCGCCTTTATAGCCAACGCTCAACATTTCGCCATAATATGGCATCTGTTCTTTTTAGGTTATAGCTATTAGGTTGAATGACCATGCCAGTAAATACCATTATGGGGTTATTTGCAAAGTCCCCAATTAAACCTTTGCAACGACACGTTGTGTGTGTCAATGAATGCTGCTCTCACTTGATCAACTTCTTTGAAGTTTGTGCTCAAGGTGATTGGGAAAAAGCAGAAGAGATACGCGCACAAATTTCTCATCTAGAGAAAGAAGCTGACGTGTTGAAACGTGAAATCCGTCTCAAACTCCCTCGAGGGCTGTTTATGCCGGTTGATCGTACTGACATGCTTGAGCTTCTCACTCAACAAGATAAACTGGCCAATCTTGCCAAAGATATTGCGGGTCGTGTTTATGGTCGTCAGCTTATTATCCCTGAACCTCTCCAAGAAAACTTCATCGCTTACGTTAGCCGCTGTCTTGACGCAGCCAAGCAAGCGCAGAAAGTGATCAATGAACTCGATGAGTTATTAGAAACTGGATTTAAAGGTCGTGAAGTCACGCTGGTGGCTGAAATGATCAATCAACTGGATGTGATCGAGGATGACACCGATACGATGCAAATTCGACTCCGCCAACAATTAATGGCGATAGAGTCGAAAATGAATCCGATTGATGTCGTATTCTTATACAAAATTTTTGAATGGGTAGGCGGTATTGCCGATCAAGCTCAGCGCGTTGGTGCTCGGCTTGAAGTCATGCTGTCGCGCTCTTAAATCATAAAGTTAACCAAATAACTAAGAGTATTAATCGTACCATCACAGTTTAGGCGTTGATTATTGTTCTCGCTGATGGGATTTTTCGTGCCGAAAAAGTACTACGATTTTACTCCGCTTGTTATCAACAACTAGGTATTACGATGGATATCCTTGCGAACTACGGCACAGTCCTGATTCTTGTTGCAGCGATCTTCGGTTTATTGATGGCCATTGGTATTGGGGCAAATGATGTTGCCAATGCAATGGGCACATCTGTGGGCTCAAAAGCCCTGACTGTAAAACAAGCCATCATCATTGCGATGATTTTCGAATTTGCTGGTGCTTACCTGGCGGGAGGTGAAGTTACCGACACTATTCGTAAAGGTGTCATTGAACCGGCACTCTTTGCTGACCAACCCGAACTGCTTGTCTATGGCATGATGTCTTCTTTACTGGCTGCGGGAACATGGTTATTGCTGGCCTCTTACATGGGGTGGCCGGTTTCCACAACGCACTCAATCATCGGTGCTATCATCGGTTTTGCCTCTGTCTCTGTCGGCACTGATGCGGTCGATTGGAGCTCAGTACAAGGCATCGTCGGAAGTTGGATCATTACTCCGTTTATCTCTGGATTGCTAGCCTACGCCATTTTTGTCAGTGCCCAGCGGCTTATTTTTGATACAGAAACGCCGCTGCTCAATGCCAAACGATTTGTGCCAATCTATATGTTTATTACCACCATGGTGATCGCTTTGGTAACCATCAAAAAAGGGTTAAAGCATATTGGATTGCACCTAACCAGCACTGAAGCTTGGCTCTGCTCGATCGCTTTTTCTGCCTTCATTATGTTGTTAGGTTATATATATATCTACAAACGCTTTTCAAATACCGAAGAGAATCCTGGTTTTTCCAGCGTAGAACGTATTTTCTCTGTATTAATGGTAATTACCGCCTGTGCCATGGCCTTTGCTCATGGCTCCAATGATGTGGCTAATGCCATCGGTCCTTTGGCCGCTGTCGTCTCAACCGTTGAACATCTTGGCCAAGTAACTGGGCAAAGTGCCATTGCTTGGTGGATTTTACCCCTAGGGGGCATCGGGATTGTCGTTGGCCTTGCGACATTAGGGCATAAGGTCATGGCGACGGTAGGGACAGGAATTACCGAACTGACGCCTAGCCGCGGCTTCGCCGCTCAGCTAGCAACCGCCTCAACCGTGGTGCTCGCATCCGGAACCGGCTTGCCTATTTCAACCACCCAAACCTTAGTCGGCGCGGTGTTAGGCGTTGGATTTGCTCGCGGTATTGCGGCACTAAATTTAGGTGTCGTTCGCAATATTGTCGCCTCATGGATAGTAACGTTACCCGCTGGCGCACTACTTGCGGTGATCTTCTTCTATACTATCCGAGCTGTTTTTGGCTAATCAGTCATATCAAGAATCTGTCAATGGTTTGTCATTATTGACTCAAACGCACAGAAAGGGAGGCTTGGCCTCCCTTCTTTGTTGCACCAAGTCCATAAAGTTTTTACTATCAGCCAAACAACCTTAAAAGCGCGACCAAATTCTCATAAAACACTCAATTGCGTGTTTACTCTCTAGGTGAGAAAATTTGTCCATCGCAACATTGACCATAACTAAGGGATAAACCGTGAAAAAACTCGTCTGCATGGTGCTATTTTCTCTCTTGACCGCACCAACGCTTGCACAAGACCGCTATATCGCAGATAAATTGTTTACTTATATGCATTCAGGTCCAAGTAATCAATATCGAATTATTGGTTCGATTGATGCGGGAGAAAAAATAAAACTGCTCAATACCAATAAAGAAACCGGCTATAGCCAAGTGGTCGATAGTCGAGGCCGTGATGGCTGGGTGGAAAGCCGCTTTGTCACGCGAGATATCAGCATGGCAGTACGTCTTCCTCTGCTGGAAAAGGAGTTGAAAGAAGTAAAAAGCCAATTGGCCAACGCTCGGCAGAATGCTGATAGTGAAAAAGCCGGCTTAATCGATTCATTAGACGCTCGCAATAAACAAATTGCCGATTTAGAAAAAAGCTACGGCGAGATTAGCCAACAGCTCACTGCATCACAAGCAGAAGTTCGTGAACTTCGTGCAAAACTAGATACCCAGAAAGAAGATTTACTGCTGAAATACTTTATGTATGGCGGCGGCGTCGCAGGTGGAGGCTTACTGTTTGGCTTACTCTTGCCGCACATTATTCCAAGACGTAAGCGTAACCCAGCAGGATGGGCATAGCGACGATTGTTCTTTATCACGGCCACCTAAGGTGGCCGTTTTTATCTAACGACTACAAGGAATGCAAGTGCAAATTTACCTAGTTGGCGGAGCCGTCCGCGATCAATTACTTAACCTTCCTGTTTATGATAAAGATTGGGTGGTCGTCGGCAGTAGCCCAGAGCAGATGCTGCGAGAAGGTTATCAAGCGGTTGGAAAAGATTTTCCCGTCTTCTTGCACCCCAAAACAAAGCAAGAATATGCCTTAGCGCGCACCGAACGTAAAACCGGTGCAGGTTATACAGGCTTTGCCTGTTATTACGCTCAAGATGTGACACTTGAGGAAGATTTGGCTCGACGTGATTTAACCATTAATGCCATAGCTCAAAACAGCCAAGGTGAATTGATTGATCCCTATGGTGGAAAAAAAGATATTGAGCAGCGTATCTTACGCCATATATCAAAAGCGTTTGTTGAAGATCCACTGCGAGTTTTACGTGTCGCACGCTTTGCTGCCAAGCTGGCCCATCTTGGTTTTACGATTGCTAAAGAGACCCAGCAATTGATGCAGCAAATTAGTCAATCTGGTGAACTCAGCCACTTAACGCCCGAACGGATTTGGCAAGAATGGCATAAATCACTGGCAACACCAAGCCCAGAGGTTTTCCTTGCGGTACTACATGAATGTGGTGCACTTGCGGTGGTACTTCCTGAACTGGAGCGTCTTTTTGGTGTCCCACAGCCTGAACAATGGCATCCAGAAATCGACACCGGTATTCATACATTATTGGTTGCCAAACAAGCCGCTCAACTGTCATCTTCTTTAACCATACGCTTTGCGGCCCAAGTTCATGACCTTGGCAAAGGGGTAACCCCCAAAGCACAATGGCCGAGCCATAAAATGCACTGCCAGACTGGCATCGGCATTATCAAGCGGTTATGTGAGCGTGTGCGGATTCCTAATGAGTTTAAAGAATTAGCCTTATTAGTCTGCGAGCAGCACTCAAACATTCATAGAGCAGCGGAATTAAAAGCCAGCACCAAACTCAAAATACTCGACAAATTAGACGTATGGCGTAAACCAGCGCGTTTAAATGAGGTATTACTTTGCTGCCAAGCCGATCATGCAGGCCGCTTAGGATGTGAAGAGACACCTTACCCACAGAGTGTACTCTTTAACCAAGCTTATCAGGCAGCATTAACTGTTGATGTTCAGCAGATTATTACAGAGGGTTTTCAAGGGAAGGCCATTAGAGAGCAATTAACTCAACGCCGAATTCAAGCGATTGCCGCTTTAGATCGGCACTAATAACGCTCAATCCAATCAACCAAGATAAATAGCTAGATGGCTTGTGCTACAAAAACGCCCTACATTTCAGTAGGGCGTTTTACTATAACAAAGCTAAGCGATTTCGCGAGAAATTATGCTTGGCCTTTAACTTCTTTAAGACCGTTGAAAGGAGCACGAGCACCTAGCGCTTCTTCGATACGGATCAATTGGTTGTACTTAGCAACACGGTCAGAACGGCTCATAGAACCTGTTTTGATTTGACCTGCAGCAGTACCTACCGCTAGATCAGCGATAGTTGCGTCTTCAGTTTCGCCACTGCGGTGAGAGATAACAGCAGTGTAACCTGCATCTTTAGCCATCTTAATTGCAGCAAGAGTTTCGGTTAGAGAACCGATTTGGTTGAACTTGATCAAGATAGAGTTAGCAACGCCTTTCTCAATACCTTCAGCAAGGATCTTAGTATTTGTAACAAATAGATCGTCACCAACCAATTGGATCTTATTGCCTAGCAGTTGAGTTTGGTGTGCAAAACCAGTCCAGTCAGACTCATCTAGACCATCTTCGATAGATACGATTGGGAACTTCTCAACCAACTCAGCTAGGTAATGGTTGAACTCTTCAGAAGTGAAGGTTTTACCTTCGCCTTTCATGTTGTAGATGCCAGCGTCTTTGTCAAAGAACTCAGAGGCTGCACAGTCCATCGCTAGAGTAACGTCTTTGCCTAGCTCATAGCCAGCAGCAGCAACTGCTTCTGCAATAACTTCTAGCGCTTCAGCGTTAGATTTAAGGTTAGGAGCGAAACCACCTTCGTCACCAACCGCTGTATTATAACCTTTAGACTTAAGCACTTTAGCTAGGTTATGGAATACTTCAGAACCGATACGTACAGCTTCTTTTAGCGTTTTTGCGCCAACTGGTTGGATCATGAACTCTTGGATGTCAACGTTGTTATCGGCGTGCTCACCACCGTTGATGATATTCATCATTGGTAATGGCATAGAGAACTGACCTGCAGTGCCATTTAGCTCAGCAATGTGCTCATAAAGAGGCATGCCTTTCGCTGCTGCTGCTGCTTTAGCGTTTGCTAAAGAAACAGCTAGGATAGCGTTGGCACCAAATTTAGATTTGTTTTCCGTACCATCTAAGTCAATCATGATTTGGTCGATTGCAGCTTGATCTTTGGCATCTTTACCGATTAATGCTTCCGCGATCGGACCATTAACAGCCGCAACAGCTTTAAGAACACCTTTACCTAGGAAACGAGCTTTGTCGCCATCGCGCAACTCAAGTGCTTCACGAGAACCAGTTGATGCACCAGATGGAGCAGCCGCCATACCAACGAAACCGCCTTCTAGGTGAACTTCCGCTTCAACAGTTGGGTTACCACGTGAGTCGATAATTTCACGACCTAGAACTTTAACGATCTTAGACATTAATGTTTCCTCTCATTGAATTTAAATGTCAAAACTAAAAGGATAGCGGCACAACTTAAGCCGCTACCCATATCCTTTTACTTTAATTCACCGCGTTGGAACTGACCCGCTGCTTTGACGAAACCAGCAAAAAGTGGATGCCCATCACGCGGAGTCGATGTAAATTCTGGGTGGAATTGAGCCGCAATAAACCATGGATGCGCTGGATTTTCAATCACCTCAACCAGTTTTTTATCTGCGGATAACCCAGAAACCTTCAGGCCGGCTTTTTCAATTTGTGGACGAAGGTTGTTGTTTACTTCATAACGATGACGATGACGTTCATGAATTGTGGCACTTCCGTACAATTCATACGCTTTTGTCCCTTTCGTTAGGTGGCAAAGTTGAGAACCTAGACGCATCGTACCGCCTAAATCTGAACTTTCGGTACGTTCTTCAACCTTACCTTCACTGTCAACCCATTCTGTGATTAAGCCTACCACAGGATACGGGCTTTCTTTGTTAAATTCTGTTGAATGTGCACCAGTCATACCCGCGACATTTCTTGCATACTCAATCAGTGCAACCTGCATACCTAAGCAGATACCAAGATAAGGGACACCGTTTTCACGAGCATATTGGGCGGCAAGAATTTTACCTTCAATGCCTCGGTCACCAAAACCACCCGGAACCAAAATAGCATCCACACCTTGTAAGATATCAACCCCTTTGGTTTCAACATCTTGTGAATCGATATACTTAATGGTCACGCTAAGGCGATTCTTCAGCCCTGCATGTTTTAGGGCTTCATTGACCGATTTATACGCATCTGGCAATTCAATATATTTGCCTACCATACCAATGGTGACTTCACCCGTTGGGTTGGCTTCTTCATAAATAACTCGTTCCCACTCAGAAAGATCCGCCTCTGGTGCGGTAATACCAAAACGCGCACAGACTAAATCATCTAAACCTTGAGATTTAATTAATTGTGGGATTTTATAAATAGAATCAACATCTTTCATCGAAATAACGGCTTTTTCTGGCACGTTACAGAATAAAGCGATTTTTTTACGCTCGTTAGCAGGGATCACACGATCACTACGACAAACCAAAATATCCGGTTGAATTCCGATAGAAAGCAACTCTTTAACTGAGTGTTGGGTCGGTTTGGTTTTCACTTCACCAGCTGCCGCGAGATATGGCACCAAGGTTAAATGCATAAACATCGCATTCTCGCGACCAACTTCAATGGCAAGCTGACGAATGGCTTCCATAAATGGCAGTGATTCAATATCACCGACGGTACCACCGACTTCAACGATAGCAACATCATGGCCTTCAGAGCCAGCAAGCACGCGATCTTTTATCGCATTAGTAATATGAGGAATGACCTGAATTGTAGCTCCAAGGTAGTCACCACGGCGCTCTTTACGCAAGACATCGGCATAAACACGACCAGCAGTAAAGTTATTGCGCTTGGTCATTTTAGTACGAATGAAACGTTCGTAATGGCCAAGGTCAAGGTCAGTTTCAGCGCCATCTTCCGTGACAAACACTTCACCATGTTGAGTTGGGCTCATTGTGCCGGGATCAACGTTGATGTAAGGGTCAAGCTTCATCATGGTCACTTTTAAACCACGAGCTTCTAAAATCGCCGCAAGCGATGCTGCTGCAATACCTTTACCTAGAGAGGATACGACCCCGCCAGTAACAAAAATATAATTTGTCGTCATGTTTAACCTGAAATTGGTTGAATGAGGGAAATGGATTTCTTCTGGACGGGATGAAACTATACCAGAACCCATTTATCGCCACAACGTGAAATCTATCACACTCAGTTTTTTATTTTTTGCTTCAAATCAAACAGATTGAACTCGGTTTATTTTCTCTGCTCAATCGTGCTTTTTATTGCTATTTTTACTTAAAAAAGGCTCAACTTTCTCTTTTTCTCTCTGTTTAACTTGTTCCCACATCGCATCAAGTTCAGCTAACGAAAAATGGGTTAAGGGCTGATGATGCGCCTGCGTCAATTGCTCCACCCCTTGGAAACGACGCACAAATTTTTGATTGGCTTTCATTAACGCTATTTCTGGATCTTTACCTAAATGGCGAACCAAATTGACCGTGGCAAACAGCAGATCGCCAAGTTCTTCTTCTACTTTTTGCTCATCAACCTCGACTTGAAGTGCTTCTTCCATCACTTCAGCCAATTCTTCCTGTACTTTCTCGGCCACCGGGCCAAGGGTGTCCCAGTCAAAGCCATATTTCGCGCATTTTTGTTGAATTTTATTGGCGCGCATTAAGGCTGGTAACGCTTGTGGTATTGAGTCTAGAATACTTTGTTCTGTTTTGCCTGCTTGGTGTTTTTCTTTGGCTTTTTCAGCCTCCCAGTTAGCGGCCAACTGAGCTGAATCGGTAAACTGAAGATTAGAAAAAACATGAGGATGGCGGCGAATTAATTTTTCATTCACCGTTTCAACGACCGCTGAAAAATCGAATAAACCCTGTTCTTTTGCCAATTGGCTATAAAAGATCACCTGAAAAAGGAGATCCCCAAGCTCTTCTCGTAGGTTTGGCCAATCTTGTTTGTCGATTGCCTCCACCACTTCATAAGTTTCTTCAATGGTATGAGGCACAATGCTGGCAAAACTTTGCTTGCGATCCCATGGACAACCATGCTCAGGGTCTCGTAACTGATTCATAATTTGTTCAAGCTGTAAAATAGGATGGGCCATGTTACCTCTCAATAAAAAAACGAGGCAGAACTGACGCGCTAACCTCGTTATAAATGCTGCTCAATTAACCTAATCGCTTAACCAACATCACATCTTTAATATGCTCAATGCGTTTCGAGATACGTTGTAGAACCTCGATATTATTGAGTTCAAGTTCAAAATCCATAATGGAGAGCTGACGCTTATAGTCACTACGACTTTTCATGCTGATCACTTTGATTTTCTCATTGGCCAGCAAGGTAGTGATGTCTTTCAGTAGCCCTCCTCGCTCCATGGCTTCAACTCGTAATGTTAAACGATAACTCCCGACAAAACCTCTCCCCCAAACGGTATTAATAATTCGCTCAGGCGCATGGTGGCTCAGCTCTTCTAATTGTTCGCAATCACTTCGATGCACTGAAATACCACGTCCTTGGGTAATATAACCACGAATATCATCACCAGGGATCGGTTGGCAACAACGCGCCAAATGCGTCATCAAATTATCGACCCCCTCCACCACAACCGCATCTTTATGCGTTTGGCTACCGACGATCGGCTTGGTTTCTCCAACCAGTTTTTCAAGAGCCAGTTTATCTTCTTCTTCAGCCGTTGGTTTATTGACCAATGCATTGATATGATTGACAATTTGGTTAATCCGTAAATCACCACTACCAACGCCAACATACATTTCATCTGCACTGTTTACGTTAAAACGTTTCAGCGCATAGAGTTCTGCATCTTTTAAGGTCGCACCGATTTTGGCTAATTCGTTTTCGAGGATCTCTCGTCCTGCTTCTAAGTTTTTCTCTCGGCTTTGTTTACGGAACCAAGCATTGATTTTTGCTCGTGCCCGCCCTGAATGAACAAAACCGAGTGACGGGTTTAACCAGTCACGAGAGGGGTTGGGTTCTTTAGCGGTGATGATTTCTACTTGATCGCCCATGTGCAGTTTATGGGTAAACGGCACAATGCGCCCCCCGACTTTGGCACCGATACAGCGATGTCCAACCTCTGAGTGGATATGATAGGCGAAATCAAGCGGGGTCGCTCCCATGGGTAAATCGACCACATCGCCACGCGGGGTAAAGGCGTAGACGCGATCATCAAACACTTGACTACGCAGTTCATCCAACATTTCGCCAGAATCAGACATTTCTTCTTGCCAATCCAACAACTTACGTAGCCAAGTGATTTTTTCATCGTACCCGCTGCGTCCAGCACTACTGCCTTCTTTATATTTCCAGTGCGCCGCAACGCCTAATTCTGAGTCCTCATGCATCTGTTTGGTACGAATCTGAATTTCTATCGTTTTTCCTTCTGGGCCAAGAATCACCGTATGGATGGATTGATAACCATTCGGCTTCGGATTAGCCACATAATCATCAAATTCATTAGGCAAATGCTTATATTTGGTATGCACAATCCCCAATGCGGCGTAGCAATCTTGTAGTTTATCGGCGATGATTCGAACCGCGCGCACGTCGAATAGCTCGTCAAATGCCAGATTTTTCTTCTGCATTTTTCGCCAGATGCTGTAAATGTGTTTGGGGCGGCCACTTACCTCCGCATTGATGCTAGACGCTTGCATCTCTTGGCGAAGATCATCGACAAAATCTCGAATGTACTGCTCGCGCACGATTCGGCGTTCAGAAAGTTGTTTGGCGATCTGCTTATATGTGTCGGGTTGTTGGTAACGAAATGCGTAATCTTCAATTTCCCATTTGAGTTGACCAATACCAAGCCGGTTGGCTAATGGCGCATAAATATTGGCACACTCTTTTGCGGCAGCGCGACGCACCTCGTCTGGTTGAGCTTTAACTTCACGTAGATTGCAAATTCGTTCGGCCAGCTTGATCACCACACAGCGAAAATCATCGACCATAGCCAATAACATTCGCCGCACATTGTCTACTTGGGCTGAAGCTTCACTGCCTCGCAGTGTGACATTGAGTTGACCAATCGCAGCCATCTCTTCCACACCGTGAATCAGTTTGACGGTCTCCTTACCATAGCCAGCTTCCAGTTCTTCAGCATCCAATGCTCCGCTGATTGCAATAGGGAACAGCAGAGCGGCCACGAGTGTCGCTCTATCCATCGATAAGGTGATCAATATTTCGATCATCTCCCGCCCTCGCCACAGTAATAGTGAGCTTTGAGGGTGTCCTTCAAGTAACTGCTCGCATTGACGATAGACTTCGCTCAGCTTCGCCGCCGTTTTTGCTTCTTGCCCTAAACCAGCAATCCATTTTTCTAGCTCAAACTGTTCATCTGGGTTTAAGTGTGCGCTACGTACCGCAACCATAGAGGTGTCCTAATTATTATAATTCATGCTTTCGACCTACTTTCACGCTTGAAAGTTCGGTCATTTACCGAGTTTTTACAAACAGAGCCATCGATTCCAAGTGGCTGGTATGGGGAAACATATCAAGCATAGTCAATTTAGCCAACTGATATCCCTGATTCAATAAACTGTGACTATCACGCGCCAGCGTGGCTGGGTTACACGATACGTACACCACGCGTTCAGCACCAAGCCGTGCAAGGTGTTCGATAACGCCCGCGGCACCAGCTCGAGCTGGATCAAGTAAGATTTTATCAAACTTATCAGCCGCCCATGCTTGTCGGGTCATCTCTTGTTCCAAATTTGCTTGGTAAAAGGTGGCCGTCTTGATCTGGTTTAACTCAGCATTGTGTTGTGCCCATTTAACCATCGCATCCACGCCTTCAACACCGACAACCGACTGAGCTAATTTGGCGATAGGTAAGCTAAAATTGCCCAAGCCACAGAATAAATCTAGCACTCGATCATCGCTTTGAACATCCAACCAGGTGATAGCTTGCTCAACCATCTGATGATTGACCGATTGATTGACCTGAATAAAATGGTTCGGAAGAAAAGAAATAGATGCCTCCACCTCTCGGTAGTAAGGCACCTCACCACACTGATGTTCAATCTGCTCGGGCGTTGGCTGTAAATATAATGCCAGCTGATGTTCTGAGGCGAAAGAAAGTAATCGCTCTTGATCCACTTGACTGAGCGGAGCAAGATGACGAAGCATCAGTGCGATGGTGTTGTCGCCTTTGACCAATTCCACATGCCCGAGTTGATGAGGTTGGCTCAGCGTGCTTAGCCGTGCTTGAAGGGCGGGTAATAACTGGTTGAGACTTGGTTCAAGTACCGGGCAATGGGTGATCGTGACAATCTGTTTACTTTGCTTACGACGAAAACCAAATTGAAGTTGCTGAGTTTTTTTATCCCATAATAGGCTCAGACGAGTTCGGCGACGGTAGCCTTTTTCCTTCCCACAAATCGGCTCTGACAAGTCTAGCTGCTGGTTAGCAAACTTACTCATTAACTGAGAAAGCGTCTGTTGTTTATGGGCTATTTGCGCTGCATGCTCAAGATGTTGTAAATCACAGCCACCGCACTGCTGATAATAAGCACAAAACGGTGTAACCCGTTCAGGGCTGGTCTGTAAAACTTTAATCAGTTTCGCTCTGGCAAATTTACTCTTACTTTCTGTTAATTGAATAACGACCTCTTCACCAGGCAAAGCCCCATCAATAAAAATCGCTTTACCTTTCTGATACGCAATACCAGCTCCGAGATGATCGAGTTTACTGACACTCACCGACTGATGTTTCGATGAGGGGGAAGGGTTCTTCTTCGGTTGAAAAAAACGTGCCATGCTCTGCCTAACTGTGATTGATAAAAGGTTTTTGGCCCGAGCATCACTATTCTGCACGGGGAAGATTGTCGAAAGCTGGGTGATTGCATTAAGCTATTGTCTCCTTGAATAGCTTGGCAACACTCAATGCGGGTTATTTTCCCATATCCACACCACGATGTTTAGACAATAATGACCAAATATGGCTTACGTGCGCGCGTTATTACTCTTACTTTAGCTCCAACCTTAATCATTGGGTTATTGCTTAGCGCCTTATTTTCCTTTAACCGCTATCACGATTTAGAAGTTCAAGTCATCAACTCTGGGGCAAGTATTATCGAACCGCTGGCCATTGCCAGTGAAGAAGGCTTAAAAAATCAAAGTCGCGAATCGGTTCGCCGCATTATTAGTTATGCCCACCGTAAACATTCAAAGTTTGTACGCAGTATCGCTGTTTTCGATTCACAGCACGAGTTATTCGTCACCTCAAACTTTCACCCTAATTTTGAAGCATTAATGTATCCGAAAGATCAAGCAATTCCAGTCTTAGGTAGCTCACAACTTTATAATAATACGTTAATTTTACGTACGCCTATTTTATCTGAAACACGCTTGATAGAAGAGAATATCAGTGCTACCTCAAGTCCGGCATTAGGGTATATCGCGATAGAGTTAGATCTCTCTTCTTTACGTTTACAGCAATACCAAGAAATTTTTTCAGCTTGTCTGGTGTTAATCATGGGCTTGACCCTTTCCGGCGTTTTTGCTTTCCGATTGATGCACGACGTGACTCGCCCCATCACACATATGAAAAATATGGTCGATCGTATTCGTCGTGGGCATTTAGATGTGCGAATTGAAGAGAAAATGCACGGTGAATTAGATGATCTCAAAAATGGCATTAATGCGATGGCGGTTTCACTCTCTGAATACCATGTCGAAATGCAACATAGTATTGATCAAGCGACTTCGGATCTACGTGAAACACTTGAGCAATTGGAAATCCAAAACATTGAGTTAGATATTGCTAAAAAACGCGCTCAAGAAGCCGCTAGAGTGAAATCTGAGTTTTTAGCTAATATGTCACATGAGCTACGCACACCACTCAATGGGGTGATCGGATTTACCCGCCAAATGCTCAAAACCCAGTTAACTAACAGCCAAGCTGACTACCTTCAAACCATTGAGAAATCAGCAAATAACTTATTAACCATCATCAATGATATCCTTGATTTCTCTAAACTAGAAGCGGGGAAACTGGCCCTAGAAAACATTCCATTTGAATTTCAAGAAACCCTTGAAGAAGTGGTCAATCTGCAAGCGACCAGTGCCCATGAAAAAGGTCTAGAAATCACCCTCAAAATTGACTCAAAAATCCCGGTAGGTCTAGTAGGCGATCCGCTACGTATTCAGCAGGTATTAACCAACTTAGTCGGTAATTCCATCAAATTTACCGAACGAGGCAATATTGATGTGAGTGTGGAAATGAGAGCGCAAAGGGATGACACCGTAGAACTGCAATTTATGGTCCGAGACACCGGGATAGGCATTTCTGAGCGTCAACAAGCTCAGCTATTCCAAGCCTTTAGTCAAGCTGATGCCAGTATTTCGCGCCGTTATGGAGGAACAGGATTAGGGTTAGTCATTACCCAAAAACTGGTCAGTCAAATGGGCGGAGAAATCAGTTTAACCAGTCGTCTTCATCAAGGTTCCACCTTTTGGTTTACCCTACGCTTACATGCGACCGATCTGCCGATTAGTGATAATGTTGATCCCCAAGTCCTGAATCAAAAACATTTATTATTGATCGAACCGAATATCCAAGCGGCTTCGATTGTGCAACAACAATTGGTTCAAGCAGGCCTAGTCGTCACCTATCATTCAGCAATACCAGAAGAATCAAGCCATTATGATTATATCTTACTGAATTTATCTCCCAATAAAGAAACGAATACCGCTCACGTTAAACAGTGGGTAGAGCAAGCCATCACACTAGCTCCACATATCATTGTTGGCATCCCCAGCACCGAACTCGCACTGGCGGATCAGCTCATGAAAACTTATCCAATTCAGTGCCTGACCAAGCCTCTCTCTCGTAAAAAATTACTGCAAATTTTAATTGATCATCAGCCTCAAGCCGTAGAAATGCCTGAACCTGTCACTCATCAAGACAAGTTGCCGTTGACGGTTATGGCGGTGGATGATAACCCAGCCAACCTGAAGTTAATCACGGCATTATTACAGGAACGTGTCGAGCAAGTGATCGCTTGTACTGATGGCGTTTCGGCAGTAGAGCAAGCAAAACAACAGTCATTTGATATTATTCTGATGGATATTCAGATGCCCCATATGGATGGAGTGGCTGCTTGTAAGGCGATCAAACAATTACCGCTCAATGCCCAAACCCCAATTATCGCGGTAACAGCTCATGCTATGCTTGGCGAGCGAGATAGATTACTAAAGGCAGGAATGGATGATTATCTCACCAAGCCAATTGAAGAACAGGTTTTACAACAAGTTCTCTTACACTGGAGTCCGAGAAGAACGGTCGATACATTCGTCCCCCTCCCCTTGTCGGGAACAGCGCTAGCACCAGCAACAACCGCACCATCAATGGCGATCAAACCCGTTATCGACTGGGATCTCGCTTTAAAGCAAGCGGCAGGGAAAAGTGCACTCGCACAAGAAATGCTCTCTCTTTTGCTTGATTATATTCCAGAAGTTGCCCAAGTCATCGAGCAAGCATTAGCAGAAGCCTCATACCCAATTGACGACTTACTACACCACATTCATAAACTGCATGGTAGCTGTTCATACAGTGGTGTACCATCACTTAAAACCGTGTGTGCATCACTAGAACAAATGCTGCGTTCAGGCAGTGTTATTAGCGATATAGAGCCAGAACTATTTGAGTTACAAGATGAGATGGAGAAGGTATTAGCCCAAGCCAAAAACTACATTCCATCACCAACATAACCTTAAGCATTGGACTCAAAAATAACCGTCGCCAAAGCGTAGTGGCGCTCATCAGACAGAGAAAGGTGGATTGAAGTAACCTGAGCGGCCGAGGCAAATTCAGCCGCTTTACCGCTCAGAATCAACAAAGGTTTTCCATTCACATCATTATTGATGTGGAAATCTTGAAAACTAACGCCATGAGCGATACCCGTTCCTAAAGCTTTAGAGGCAGCTTCTTTGGCGGCAAAACGTTTGGCTAAGTAACGGGCTTTTTGTTTTAACGCATCAAATACCATCAATTCATCTGGCGTTAAAATACGCGCAGCAAAGGCATCACCACTACGTGATAATGCCTTTTCGATACGAACGATCTCCGTTATATCTGTTCCAAGTCCGACGATCGCCATAATGTCATTTAACCTATTTACGGGCAGATTGCATTATGCATCTCATCTCGGCGACCGCTTTGTCTAAGCCATCAAAGAGTGCGCGACCAATAATGGAATGGCCAATATTCAATTCGTAGATTTCGGGAATAGCGGCTATCGCAGAAACATTATGATAAGTCAGCCCGTGCCCCGCATTGACGGTAATGCCTTGATCATCAGCATAGGCCGCAGCGGCGGCAATTTTTTTCAGTTCACTTTGCTGTTCATCATCACAAATGGCATCCGCATAATGCCCGGTATGTAGCTCAATAAAAGGTGCGCCGCACGCTTTAGCTGCATCGATCTGCTCTTTATCTGCATCAATAAAGAGGGAAACTTTAATTCCCGCTGCGGTCAATTTTTCGGTCGCTGCTTTGATTTTAGCCAGTTGGCCAACAACGTCTAAGCCCCCTTCGGTTGTCAATTCCTCACGCTTTTCTGGAACTAAACAAACAAATTCAGGTTTGGTTTGCAAGGCGATTTCAACCATCTCATCCGTGACCGCCATTTCTAAATTCATACGCGTTTGGATCGTTTCACGTAAAATACGCACATCACGATCTTGAATATGGCGACGATCTTCTCGCAGGTGAACCGTGATGCCATCAGCACCCGCTCGTTCTGCTATTTCAGCCGCATGAACGGGATCGGGATAACGAGTGCCACGCGCATTGCGTAGTGTGGCAACATGGTCGATATTAACACCTAAAAGAATTGAGCTCATGTTCCTATACTCCGTGCTCTAGATAGCGTTGTTTGCCGGAATAACTCCCGACTTTTTAACGGTTTCCCGCCAAGGTATGGCTTTAACGCTATGCGTGTAAAGCGCTTGGCAGCTTGTAATTGTGCTTTCGTGGTAAAACGGCGTTCGCTAATGGCGATCAATTCATCGCCATAAAAAGTTAAATGATCGCGCCGAACCGATGCAATGAATCCCTTTTGTTCTCGATATCGATAGGTCATGTTGGGATCAACAGGTTCTCCCGTTCCCGCACAATGGAGAAAATCAATCCCATAACCCATTGATGATAATAAGGCTAATTCAAAACGGCGTAATGCCGGTTCTGGATTGTTATTTTGCGCCAGTTCTGTCAGAGCAAAAAGGTAATCATGGAATAACCCAGGGCTTGGCACTTCAGGCACAAGAATGCGCCCAATTAACTCATTAACATACATTGCAGAATAGAGATGAATGCCATTGAGGGGAAGCCCTAAACTGATCGGCTCAGCTTGGCGCAGGGTTTTCATTGCACTTTTACCTGACCATTTCAAAAGCAGTGGCGTGAAAGGTTGTAGTGCACCTTTCAAGTTTGATCGTTTCCCTCTCGCGCCTTTTGCCATTACGGATAAACGACCAAACTCTTCACTAAAGATGTCTAAAATCAAGCTCGATTCACTATAGGGGCGACGATGTAAAACAAAGCAACGCTGAAAACCATCAAGCATAGCGCCCCCAACCATCGTGACTCACCTATGAGTGAATAATCAAATATTATCGTTAAAGATCATCAATATAACCAAGTGAACGCAAAGCACGCTCATCATCAGCCCAACCAGATTTAACTTTAACCCAGGTTTCTAAATAAACCTTACGGCCAAATAATTCTTCCATATCTAACCGAGCTTCACGACCGATGGTTTTAATTTTCTCACCCTTTTTACCGATCACCATTTTCTTTTGCCCAATACGTTCAACTAAGATCAGTGCATTGATATGAAAACCATCCGTTTCAGGGTTGTAATCAAACCGTTCAATTTCTACCGTCACAGAATAAGGCAGTTCTTCACCGGTAAAACGCATCAGTTTTTCACGAATAATTTCTGATGCCATAAAACGTTGAGAACGATCCGTGACATACTCTTCAGGAAAGTGATGAACGGCTTTAGGAAGATGGCTACGCACGTGCTTATGTAGCACATCGATATTTTTGCCATGCTTTGCTGAAATCGGCACCACATCAACGAAGTCCATTAATTTAGACAGCGATTGCATGTGCAGCATCACTTCATTACGATCTTTTACGTTATCGACTTTATTAACGCAAAGCACGACAGGGAAATTGGCTTGTTGTAATTTATGCAAAACCATTTCATCGTCGGCCGTCCAATGCGTTCCATCCACGACAAATAACACCAAGTTAACATCACTTAACGAGCTACTTGCCGCGCGGTTCATCAAGCGGTTGATCGCTCGTTTTTCCTCAATGTGCAGTCCAGGAGTATCAACATAAATCGCTTGGTAGTCACCACGCGTATCGACCCCCATAATTCGATGGCGTGTTGTTTGAGGTTTGCGCGATGTAATCGAGATCTTCTGCCCTAAAATATTATTTAGTAATGTCGACTTACCTACATTAGGGCGGCCCACAATCGCGATAAATCCGCAGTGTTGATTGTCCGGCAAAGAAGAAGAGGAGGCATCTTCACCGTGAGACGCAAAATACGCGTCGAGATCGAATTCTTTATCAGCCATGAGTTAATTGCTCCAAAGCGATTTCTGCGGCGGCTTGCTCCGCTTTACGACGGCTAGTTCCTTTCCCGATCACCGGCTTAGCAATACCGGCCACTGTACACGATACCGTAAACTGTTGATTATGTGCTTCACCTTTAATATGAGTCACATTATACAGCGGTAATGGGCTTCTTCTTCCTTGCAAGAATTCTTGCAAGCGTGTTTTTGGATCTTTTTGTGATACACCGGGTTCAATTGCCTCTAATCGGCTTTGATACCAACCCAAGATAATGGTGCGAACCATCTCGATATCACTATCTAAATATATTGCGCCTATAATAGCTTCTACTGCGTCAGCCAGAATCGAATCACGACGGAAACCACCGCTCTTCAACTCACCTGGACCTAATTTTAAGTAATCTCCTAAGCCAAACTCTCGGCCTAATTCCGCTAATGTATTACCACGCACTAGCGTTGCACGCATACGGCTCATATCGCCTTCATTAATCTTAGGAAAACGATGATATAGCTCATCAGCAATGACAAAACTTAAAATTGAATCGCCCAGAAACTCAAGACGTTCATTATGTTTTCCGTTGGCACTGCGATGGGTCAGTGCCAACTCAATCAGCGTCGCATCATTAAATTGATAACAAAGCTTTGTTTCTAATCTATTAATTGGAGAATTCATGCTCTCTCGATGTGTTACGGGCCAGTATAACTGCCTAATTAATGCCACCGATGCGGCTAAAGCGCACGCCGGTTGGAATCCAAGTTGGTAACAAACTGTCTGGACTACGATCAAACTCAAAGCTGATCCAAATCGCAACGGCTTTACCGACTAAGTTTTCTTCTGGAACAAAGCCCCAAAAACGGCTATCAGCACTGTTATCACGGTTATCACCCATGACAAAATAGTGTCCTTGTGGAACCACCCACTCATTCACTCCCGCACGAGGGTGGTAATCTTGTACATTATCAATCCGCAACGGATTAATTAAGATATTATGAGCTTTTTCACCCAATTGTTCATCCATTTGAATCAGTGGAATGCGGCTTTGCATAAACTCACTTTCCACCACATTAGATAATTTAACTGGCTGGCAATCAGTTGTATTCGGTGATTGGATACAAATTTCTTTTTCTGTACTGTAGCGCACGATATCACCCGGCATGCCGACCACTCGTTTTATATAGTCAACACTAGGATTGGGTGGGTATTTAAAGACCACAACATCACCACGTTCTGGCTTGCCCGTTTCCACAAGTTGCGTACGCCAAACCGGATCTTTTAATCCATAAGCATACTTTTCAACTAGAATAAAATCGCCCACTAATAAGGTTGGCATCATCGATCCCGAAGGGATCTGGAAAGGTTCAAAAATAAATGAACGGAGAATCAGTACAAAGGCGATAACAGGGAAGATAGAGACTGAATTTTCAACCCACCAAGGTTGCGTAGCTTGTTTTAGCTCACTGGCTTGAGCATCAACTTTAAGCTCAGCAAAGCGCTGCTGGCGCTTTTTCTTCCACAGCCATTTCTCAAGTGCCCAGATAATCCCAGTGACAAGAGTCACGATCACCAGCATGAGTGAAAATGTATTCGCCATTACCTTCCCTTATCTAAAAATACGAAAGTGAAAGAGCCAAGACCCTTTCACTTGAGAGTTGCTACTGGATCGCTCTATCACATCAAAATAGCTAGTCTTTACCAACATGTAAAATGGCTAAAAACGCTTCTTGTGGTAATTCAACATTACCAATTTGCTTCATGCGTTTTTTACCTTCTTTTTGTTTTTTCAATAATTTTTTCTTACGGCTCACATCACCGCCATAACATTTGGCCAAGACGTTTTTACGCAACTGCTTAACGGTTGAACGAGCAATAATATGATTACCAATAGCCGCTTGGATCGCAATATCAAACATTTGGCGAGGAATGAATTCTTTCATTTTCTCCACCAACTGACGGCCACGTGTTTGTGCCTGATCTTTATGAGTAATAATAGCTAGTGCATCGACTTTATCACCATTAAGCAATACATCGACTCTAACCATATCGGACGCTTGGAAACGTTGGAAGCCATAATCTAATGACGCATAACCGCGCGAGGTTGACTTCAAACGGTCAAAGAAATCAAGCACAACTTCGGCCATTGGAATATCATAAGTCAACGCCACTTGGTTGCCATGGTAGACCATATCGACTTGTGTGCCACGTTTTTCTACACATAAGGTAATCACACTGCCAAGATAGTCGGAAGGCACAAGAATATTACAACGAGCAATCGGCTCACGAATTTCTTCGATATCATTGATAGCAGGTAACTTAGCCGGACTATCCACATAAAGCATTTCGTGATCGGTTTTGAGAACTTCATACACCACCGTTGGTGCCGTGGTGATCAAATCAAGATCATATTCTCGTTCTAAACGCTCTTGAATGATCTCCATATGTAGCATACCTAAGAAGCCACAGCGGAAACCAAAACCTAGTGCTGCCGATGTCTCTGGTTCATAGAACAACGAGGCATCATTGAGGCTGAGTTTTCCTAATGCATCACGGAAGTTTTCATAATCGTCTGAAGAGACGGGGAACAACCCAGCATAGACTTGGGGTTTAACCTTTTTAAACCCAGGTAGTGGTTTTTCACAACCATTTTTAGCCAGCGTTAAGGTATCCCCCACGGGTGCGCCGAGGATGTCTTTAATACCACAAACGACCCAACCAACTTCTCCAGTATTCAGCCCAGAAGTATCAACCTGTTTTGGCGTGAAAATACCAATACGATCAACCCCCCAGATTTGCCCAGTACTCATCACTTTGATTTTATCGTTTTTCTTCAGGCTACCGTTTTTAATCCGCACTAAAGAAACGACCCCTAAATAATTATCAAACCAGGAGTCAATAATAAGCGCTTGTAACGGAGCATCAGGATCGCCTTCGGGTGCGGGAATGGCGGAAACAATTTTCTCTAGCACTTCGTCAACACCGAGCCCAGTTTTAGCTGAACAACGAACAGCATCAACAGCGTCGATACCAACAATATCTTCGATTTCCTCTGCCACTCGTTCAGGCTCTGCTGCCGGTAAATCAATTTTATTGAGGATAGGCACCACCTCAAGATCCATTTCGATCGCGGTATAGCAATTAGCCAGTGTCTGAGCTTCCACTCCCTGACCGGCATCAACCACCAAAAGCGCGCCTTCACAAGCAGCTAGAGAACGAGAGACCTCATAAGAGAAATCCACATGCCCTGGCGTATCGATAAAGTTTAGTTGATAAGTTTCGCCGTCGTTAGCTTGGTAGTCGAGAGTCACACTCTGCGCTTTAATGGTGATACCACGCTCACGTTCAAGATCCATTGAATCAAGAACTTGTTCTGCCATTTCACGATCGCTCAACCCACCACATACTTGGATTAAACGGTCGGATAAGGTCGATTTACCATGATCAATGTGGGCGATAATCGAAAAATTACGAATGTGCTTCATAGGTTTGGGATGACTAAACTCTTTGCTGATTAGGGAATAAAAAACACCACCGAGGTGGTATTTCAATTAAGTTGGCCGATTCTACCGAATTTCGCTAGGCTTCGCACCATAATTTAAAGGATAGGCTGTCCTAGTACTCGCAATAGGATCACTTGTTGAACGGAATTTTTTGATAAACGGGTCGAATAATATCTCGCCAGCATCACGCCAAATATCATGGCAAGCAAAGCACAGCCGATCACGACACCTTCCCCCATACTTAGCCAAGGAGCAAGCCAAATTTCAGCGATCAATGCACCGACGATCATCATAAATAGCGGCACAAGGTAAACCAAAGCCGCCGATTGCAATAAGCTTTTTTCTGGAAAGCCAATTTCTACCACTTGCCCTGTTGACACTGGCTTTTCACTATCTAAGCGCCAAGCTAATGCTTTATTGCCTAGCGCTTTAGAAACCATCCCCGTACCACAACTCTTAGACGACTGACAATGGCTACAACTCGTTTGTTGCTCACAACTCAGATCGATCCAATAACCTAGCGCATGACGCTCCACCGCTGTCACGGTTGCCAGTGCAGTCATCATTGATTTTTTACTCCGACATGTTCAAAAATCACCGATTGGGCAATACGCTGTGCGGTTGCGGGAGGAATATCACCCACCACCGACACTTCGTTCTCTCCACTGACAAAACTATGCACCGTGCGACGCCCTTGACGGACTAACTGCCCTTTTAGTGAATGATTATCACGACTCGATACATAGACAGAAAAATTAAACAGCCCATCGGAAAACATCTGGCTTTCCACCAAACGCTCGGTCATTGCCATACGATAACGATTCAGCTCAAGTGGTTGAAAACCTTCTGGCTTCCACCCGACAGTCCAGAATGTTTCTTGGATATTACCTTTAGGTAAAGATAATACCTCTGGCAGTTGAACATTATTTAATCCGGCCATCAAAGAGGCCAATTTATCGTTAATCGAATACGAAATAGTACGGTACTGCTCTAATACTTCACCATCACGATCGACTAAGTCGGCACGCAGAGGTAGTGCACTGTGTTCATCGATCCACAAAACATAAGAGTAACGGAGGCCATCTTTGGGCACAATACGTAGAACCTGACAAGCTGTTCCAGCTTCACGCGCGCGGCCCATTTTTACAAAATCATAATATTGGCTAAGTTGTGCGACATCACTATTAAGCATAGGAATCGTCGGAGCCACCATGTTACCGGATTCAATCGTAAAAGGCTCAACACCCGGTTCAACATAACTGACTTCATTACCGCGACGAATCACTTCGCGTACTGGGCCACTCAAATAAATAAGATGAGCGAACTGTTGGCTCTCTTGATGAGCATGGCGGTAAAGCAAAGGTTCTATGCTATTTTTCTTAATCAGAATATAAGACAACTCATAATTAAGCTGTTGACTGGCTTCGCTCATCTGATGCAACAAAGCCTCTGCAGAAGGCGTTTCTGCAAAGGCCGGCGTTACATTCAGACTGAACAGTGTCAACGCACTGATCAGAAATTTTTTCATTCAATTACCGTTTCAACTGGGTCAGGGTGAGAGGTCAAATTCTCACTATTGAGTCTCAACTGTAGTTCATAGTCTTGCAATAATGCATTGATACGACGACGTTGTTCTTGCATATTCGCTTCGCTGCTACCATGCCTTGCGACTGAATCTCGGGTCAAACTGACCGGTTCGGCACTACCCGCAAATGGCACCGTCTGTAGCACAGGTAGCTGTGCTTCTTGTGCGCTGGTAGCTTCATTGCCACCATATTGTTGCACACCAATGATGACAGCAAGTGACACACTCGCAGCAATCGCCACTTGCCCGAGTTGGCTAAACCAAGTAGGCAACTGGCGACGAGCTTGACTAACCTTAGGCTGAGCCTCTAGTTTCGCCAAGTGCAGATCAGTGATACGCTCAGAGCTGGTGAACGAGCGATGTACTGGTTCATGTTCTAATGCCAGAGCGACACTTTCAGCGATATTCCATTCAGATTGAGGTGTATCCCCACGCATAACATCACCAATAAGATGGTAATTTTTCCACGTGCCGAGGCTCTCTGAGTCGTGCTCTAATTCTTGTATCAGCACATTATCAACCAATTCGCCATCCATGAATGCTGAAAGTTTTTCTTTGTCAGCCATTATTTTCACCATTTTTGTTGCTCACTATGCGGCGTTATAAAAACGATTTAATTCGCTTTTCAACCGCTTCACGAGCACGGAAGATACGAGAACGCACCGTACCAACGGGGCAATCCATGACTTCTGCGATATCTTCGTAACTTAAGCCTTCCAGCTCTCGCAACGTCATCGCGGTTTTTAAATCCTCAGGCAATGCTTCTATTGCGCTAAATATCACCTGCTTTAATTCCTTGGACAACGTAATGTTTTCAGGGTTCGATATTTCTTTGAGTGCATTACCACCTTCGTAAAATTCAGCTTCTTCAGCATCAACATCGTTGGCCGGCGGCCGGCGGCTTTGCGCAACGATGTGATTTTTCGCGGTATTAACAGCAATGCGATACAGCCAAGTATAAAACGCACTCTCGCCACGAAATGTTGGGATGGCACGATAAGCTTTGATAAAGGCTTCTTGTGCAACATCCGCCACATCTCCAGAATTGCTCACATACCTAGAAATAAGATTGCAAACCTTGTTTTGATATCTCAATACCAACAGATTGAATGCTTGCTTATCCCCGTTCTGAACTCGCTCAATCAACACTTGATCGGTCAGTTGATCGTTCATTCGAGCGGTTACTCCTATTGTTATCTCCCTTACCTTCTCAGATATGGACTCTAATTATGCAGAATGTTGTCTTGACACCACTGCCTACATGAGCACTATTGTGACTCAATAAACGAGAAAAAGTTCAAGTATAAGGTAAAATATTTCGCCTTAATACCGCAGTCTTATGCAGTAACCCGCTTAACTCTCGTATGGAAATTCGTTTTGCTTGTATGGCATTCGTCTAAATTAATTATCGACACCCGCACATAGTGGGGATAGCCTTTAAAAAAGACAATAGCATTTATAACATATTGTCTTTACCTGCAAGTTAGCTTGCTTGGCGTTATTGTCACGAGCGACATGCTAGACAACCAAGCCGACTGCACGGCAGGTAATGCGAATGAGATCTCAAGCGACATAAAGGATTCACCGAGCTTGATCCACTTGCGAGTTGACCGAATAAAACCACTAATAACCCGAATACCATTCGTGTTTTATTTTAATCTAGAGTAGGAATACTCTACTTTGAGTTCAGGAAGTTAACCATCTTATGGACGTAAATCGAGAACATCAATGCGATGTATTAGTTATCGGCAGCGGTGCCGCAGGATTATCCTTAGCGCTGCAAGTTGCCGAGCAGTGCAATGTCATCGTATTGAGCAAAGGACCTCGTAGTGAAGGGGCAACCTATTATGCACAAGGCGGTATCGCTGCCGTCTTTGATGAATCTGACAGTATCGAATCTCATGTTCAAGATACTTTAATTGCCGGTGCCGGAATCTGTAATCAAGAGACCGTCCAATTCATTGCTGAGCATGCCAAAGCCTGTGTTCAGTGGTTGATTGATGGTGGTGTTCCTTTTGATCGAGAAGAGAATGATGATGATGCACATCCTCGTTATCATTTAACTCGTGAAGGAGGCCATAGCCACCGACGAATACTGCACGCTGCGGATGCCACAGGAATGGCGATGCAGACATCTTTGCAAGATAACGTGCATAACCACCCTAACATTCGACTATTCGAACGTTACAATGCACTCGATTTAATTACTGAAGACAAGATTGGCGGCAAGGCAAATAAAGTCATAGGGGCCTATGTTTGGAATCGTAACGTCGAGCATGTTGAAACCATTCGAGCCAAATTTGTGGTACTTGCGACAGGTGGCGCATCTAAAGTTTATCAATACACCTCAAACCCCGATGTTTCTTCTGGTGATGGTATTGCTATGGCTTGGCGTGCAGGTTGCCGAGTCGCTAACCTTGAATTCAACCAATTCCATCCAACATGCTTATATCACCCAGAAGCTCGAAACTTCTTACTTACTGAAGCCTTACGTGGCGAGGGAGCGTACCTTCGCCGCCCTGATGGTTCCCGCTTCATGCCTGATTTCGATAAGCGCGCTGAACTGGCACCTAGAGATATTGTTGCTCGTGCCATCGACTATGAAATGAAACGCTTAGGTGCAGACTGCATGTATTTAGACATCAGCCATAAACCAGCCGACTTTATCGAAAAGCATTTTCCTACCATTTACACCCGCTTGATGGATCTTGGCATTGATATGACCAAAGAACCGATACCGATTGTTCCTGCCGCTCACTACACCTGCGGAGGCGTAATGATCAACCAACAAGGACAAACCGATCTTGCTCAACTGTATGCCATTGGTGAAGTGAGTTATACCGGTTTACACGGAGCAAACCGTATGGCTTCCAATTCATTATTAGAATGTGTGGTTTATGCTTGGTCTGCTGCACAAGATATTCTTCGTCGTCACCCTTGTGCACAAATGCCGCCTTCATTACCAAACTGGGACGAAAGCAAAGTCACTTGCTCGGATGAAGAAGTGGTTATTCAGCACAACTGGCACGAACTGCGCCTATTTATGTGGGACTACATGGGCATTGTTCGAACCGATAAACGTTTACAGCGTGCACTGCGTCGCATTCAACTGCTACAGCAAGAAACGCATGAGTACTACAGCAACTTCAGAGTGTCGAATAACTTGTTGGAATTACGTAACTTGCTGCAAGTGGCAGAACTGATGGTACGTTGTGCGATGCTACGTAAAGAGAGCCGAGGCCTGCACTATACGTTAGATTATCCCGATCAACTAGAAAATAGCGGGCCAACTATTTTGACACCAACCAAGTAATCTTAACACCAACCAAATAATATTAATGGGAGCGATACTGCTCCCGTTTTAATTTCACCAATAGCTGTCGGTAGTCAGATTCATCACAGCTATCGCGCCACAATAACCAACGCGCCCCTTGACCTCGAATAATCAAGAAAAGATGTCGATAGAGAAAATCGACCTGATGAAAAACAAAATCATCGTCACCCACACGTAACTCTCCTGAAAAATTGATTTCAATCTCATCTTGTAAAGATGTGGGGAGCCAACTCAATACTGGATAGGAGAAAAGCAAAGCAATCATCGCCATGCTGGCAACAAGTGGAATAGAGGAAGCTAAGATCGCCCACACCAGAGCCGCCAACAGAGAAAAGGCGATGATATGAGCGAGAAAAGAAGGCTTTAAATAAAGCTTAACGGACCTTGCTAAGATTATGTGCGACAATTTTGTCTACCATCGCTGCATGACCCAAATTTTCTGAGCGGCCATGTCCCATGATCCAAGTAAAAAGGTCAGGATCATCACATTCAAGTAACGAAACAAAATCTTGCTGTTCTGTTTTACTTAATGATTCAAAACACTCTTCAAAGAACGGCATGATAACTACATCAAGTTCAAGCATTCCACGTCGGCATGCCCATTTGATGCGCGCTTTTTCTTCCGTAGTGTACATTGGCTTTCCTCACCTTAATATTTAGTTTCGCCAAGTGTAACAACCAATGTTAAATTCAACTAGTAGCTTAGTCACAGTCCCTGTTCAAGCTGACAAAAAAGTTGATCCAGATTAACATAACGGAAAGAGTCTTACTCAGGTAAAAAATATGAATTGGAAAAATACATTTACCACACTCGCTATCACCAACAGTACACCACTCCCAGAGCTAATGATTAGTCACTTAACCCATTGGGGCGTGATTGAGTTATCTGGCGACGATAAAAAAAATTACCTGCAAGGGCAAGTGACCTGTAATGTGGTCAGCCTAGAAACAGGACAATCTTGCTGGGGGGCACATTGTGATGCGAAAGGAAAAGTATGGTCTGCTTTTCGTCTCTTTCATCATCATGATCGCTACGCCATGTTCCAACCTCAATCGGCCATTGAAGCAGAGCTACGTGAACTAAAAAAATACGCCATTTTCTCTAAAGTTGAAATCAGAGAAAGCACCGATATCGCTTTGGGTATTATGGGGGTAGGAGCAGAGGCATGGATCAATCGTTTCACTTCAAGTCGGGAAGATGTTCGCCCATTACCAAACGGTACCGCAGTAAAAATCGATGCTTTACGCTGGCTATTACTGATAGAAGAATCAACGGCTGAAGCGTGGCTCAATCAAAGTGATGCCAACAAAGTGGATCCCGCCATCTGGACCTATTTTGATATTCAACACGCCTATCCCATCATTCATCACACACAACAAAATAAACACATCCCACAAGCATTAAACTTACAGGCGCTTGGTGGTATTAGTTTTACAAAAGGTTGCTACACTGGGCAAGAAACCGTAGCCAGAGCCAAGTATCGCGGTATCAATAAACGAGCGATGTATATCGTACAAGGTAATACTCAGCAACCACTCGCTTCCGAACAAGCCTATTCATTAGAACGTGCGGTCGGTGAAAACTGGCGTCATGCAGGCGAACTCATGGCGCATTACAGCTTTACCGACCAAACGGCGATAGGGTTAATTATCCTGCCCAATAACCTTGAGCCGGAAACAAAATTGAGACTCACTGAACAACCTGAAACTCACTGGACTATCTGCCCACTGCCCTATACGTTAGATGATGAATAAGCCGTTTTCTACTGCCATTACCCAGTATCTAGACAGCCATCAGGTTAGCTACCAGCTACTGCCTCATCAAACCGCGACCATTACGATTGAAGAAACCGCGCGTCAGCGTGGTATTCTTGCTAGTCAAATGGTCAAAACTCTCCTCCTACGAGATATGGGAGATCGTCTAGCATTAGCCTGCATACCGGGTAATGCTGCAGTTGACCCCAAAAAAGTTCGTCAAGTATTAGAGTGGCGGAGAATGACCTGTGTCGATCGCTCGCAAGTCGAATCAATTACCGGATATCCGGTTGGCACAGTCACGCCACTGTGCCTTAAAACATCAATGCCTATTTTATTTGATCATGCCATTTTACAGCATTCAATTGTCACCATTAGCAGTGGCTCTTCTTTAGCAGGCATTGCTCTATCAGTACAAGATTTGATTCAGCTCTGTCAACCAAGGTTTGCTGATATTCAACGAACCGTATCCGTTGAAAAGACCATGATAAATTGCCGCCAATGAAACAAACTAGCGAGAGCGAATATCGCTTGTAGCGCCAGGTAATCATGTCGCGCGTCATACCTCGCCCATGCATTTTGCCCACGGATCCCCGTGGGATTTTTTACACACAATTAACACCATCATTACTCATTGACTTATAATTCAACTATTCTTAAAACTGTCACATTGGTTTGGCTTAATAATCAAAGCATCACGCTATTTCTCTCTTATGGCCTGGATGGAGAAGAGTCAAGCGAGGATTGTACTAAGAAAGGGTTTAATTTAGAGAATGAACCAATTTTGCTAATAACAGCACAAATCACTGAAAAAACTAACTGTAACTTTGGATATATCCGGCGAAATCACAGTATCGCCTACCGATTTAACTTACACTGAGCTAAACAAATAAAAAAGGATCGAAGTATGAGACTGTTTAAGCGCTATACACCGAGTATGATAGCTAAACACGTAAGTCGTCTTTTTAAAGGAAGAATTTATATCTATGGTGTCGGTAAATTTGAGTTTGATAATGGGAAGTTGATTCTTCCAGAACGTGCTGAACAGCGACATTATCAAACCGTCAATGAAGTCAACCAAGAGATTCGACGCTTACGCTGCGCTTATGCTTGATCAACATTAAAAAAAACTAGGGTTGGCAAATGCCAACCCTAGTTTTTTATTGTTAAATGATTACTCATAATCATCAGCAGACGATTACCTTTTGGCTAACTCAGGTAATTCACCTTTTAACCCCAAAGCATGTAGCATTATTTCTTGTTTTACTCCTGGGATTTGCCCTGCAAGACGCATCCCAACCCCTCGAATCAATTTCTTCGCAGGATGGCTTCCCGCGAATAAATCTTTAAATCCTTGCATTGCCGTTATCATTTTCGCGGCCTCGGCTTTTCGCCAACGTTCATAACGGCGTAAATTTCGCCGCTGGCCGATATCTAAGCCTTGCTGCCAAGCCGATAACACCTCTTGCGCTAGGCTCGCTGCATCTAGCAAACCGAGGTTAACCCCTTGCCCCGCAAGTGGATGAATCGTGTGGGCCGCATCTCCAACCAACGCCAGACGCTCAGCGACAAAATCACGAGCATAACGTGCGGTGAGTGGCACCGTGTACCGCTGACCGACAAGTTGACATAAGCCAAGTCGACCATCAAATTCGACCGTAAGTGCTTTATTAAAAACCGACGCCTCCATCGCGGCTAAACGCTCGGCTCGGCTCGGCTCTGTTGACCACACAATAGAACTCATGTGTGGCTCAGACATAGGAAGAAAAGCTAAGGGGCCTTGTGGAGTAAAGATCTGTCTTGCTACGCCTTGATGCGGTTCATGCGTTCGAATATTCGCCACGAGTGCGCTATGGCCATAATCCCAATAGGTGAGCGGAATATCCATTTGGCGACGAACCCACGAATTAGCCCCATCTGCTCCAACAACTAACTTGGCGGTGAGCGATTGTCCATTACTTAAACTCAACCATGCTTCACTTTCACCAATTGCTAAACTTTGACACTGCGCGGACATAAACAGTGTTAGATTGGCTTGTTGTTTCACTTGATCCAATAACGCTAGTTGTACCACTCTGTTTTCAACAATATGACCGAGATTAGGCTGAATTAATTGCTGAGCACAAAACTCAATTCGAGCAAAGCTGTCTTGTTCCCATACCTCCATCGCTTGATAGGGCGAAGCTCGACGCTTTATGATTCCGTCCCAAGCATTGACGTTTTTTAACACCATTTCACTCGCACGATTCAATGCAGATACGCGAACATCAGGTAGCGGATCTAATTCAGTTTGAGGAAGCTGGCTTTCAATCATCGCTATTCTTAAGTCTGAATCTTTAAAAGCAGCCGCAAGCGCAAGGCCGACCATTCCTCCGCCCACAATGGCAATATCTACACTTTTCATCATAAATTTGTACCTTTTATCGATTGACCACACCAAGTGTGCGTTGAAGCAAGGGGATACTTAAAAATGAGAAACTATCCATTGCCATTAAGCCAAGATTACGTCCAATACGAAAGCTCATCCAATCATTCGAAAAAAGATGAACCAAGGTTGAGGTCAATTGAATAGTGGCCAGACGATCCGCTGTTCGACGCTGCTGAAAACGGCTCAATGATGAATAATCACCAATCTGATCACTCTTGATGATCTCTTCTGCTAGGCTAGCCACATCACGAATAGCAAGATTAAAGCCTTGCCCAGCAATCGGGTGAAGAGTTTGTGCCGCATTGCCGATCATCGCAAAACGGTGAGAAACTATATTGTGACGATAACGAAGCGCTAATGGGTAACAACTACGCTTGCCTGCTTGGATGAAGCGTCCGATACGCCAGCCAAAATCTCGCTGTAACTGTTCCAGAAAGCAAGAATCATCCATCTGCATGATTTGCTCTGCCACCAAGGCAGAAACACACCAAACTAATGATAACCGATTATCATCCATCGGGAGTAAGGCCAGTGGGCCAGAAGTGGTAAAACGTTCAAACGCTCGTCCTTGATGAGGTTGATTCGTTTGTACATTCGCAATTACCGCCACCTGATGAAAATCTAGCTCTTGTTGTGGAATGCCTAATTTTTCGCAACAGGTTGATCTCGTACCGTCTGCTGCAACCAAGAGTTTACCAACCAGATGTGAGTTATCCGATAAAGTGACCGAAACCGAGTCTAATGAACGAGAAATATGGGACACGCTAGTCGGACAATATTGGGCAATATTCACACATTGTGCCATTTTTTCAGCATATAAAGCGCCCACTCGAGCTAACTCAACCACGTACCCTAAAGCATCCAACGCAAGAGATTGAGCATGAATCTCTGTCATACCAGCATGTGAACGATCCGAAACATGGATATCCGTGATGGCAGTGGCGAAAGGACGCATAGCATCCCATAGCTGCCACTGCTCCAGCAGAGCCACCGTACCATGAGAAAGAGCGATCGCTCGATCATCAAAACCGGGATGAGCATGATGATCGACTTGAAAAGCTTCAATCACAGCAATAGACAGCTTTCCTCGGCTCAAGGCATTCAATGCCAGGGCCAGTGTCGCTCCAGCCATTGCCCCCCCCGCGATGATGACATCAAAACATTTCTCGTCACTCACCCTAACCTCACTTAGTGAATCATCGGCTTAACTGCTGGTTCAGATTTGCAGAACTCAATATACAGCGTAAAAACACACGCCTTGATGTGTTCAATGATTTGCTCTAATAATTGAGCTTGTTGCTGTAGATCATCTTCTTCATCAATGGCTAATTTGGCAATTTCTTCTAAATCTTGTAACGCCTCTTTGGCGTCTGACGACGCGCGGGTTAGATCTATCGCCGCTAAACCCAGCCCAGAAATAAAATGGTTCACCCAATCGACCACGCCATCAGCAAACTGATACAGCGCTTCATCATCATGATTCACTGGAACTAATAGCGTTAATTTAAAATCACGGCTTGCCAATTCACCATGCGTTGCTAAAAACAGTTGCTTCGCCTGTGTTAATGCTTGTTGCGGCCAACCTAAGCCATCATTGGTATAATCAAAGATGAGCGCTTGCCAACTGGCGTCATCGACAGTTACTCCTCCCGCTAACATTCCAGCTAATAAGCCATGCAGTTCAGCAGGATTTATCGCCAATGAGGCCGATTGCAGATCACTGGCTAATTGGTTATAACTGGGAAAGGTCGCTTCACTCATAATCACTTCATCTAGGTAAATAAACGCCATCCTACCACTTCAACGATTAACCGAAAACGCCCATATGACTAGCTTTTATTCAAATTGCCCAATAAGTAGTTTTTTAGCTATCAATTTAGACTTATCGGCGTGAAAAGCTTGAATCTTGATAGCGCTTTACCTATAGTTTGCCCCTCGATGGTTTGGCAATCGCACCCATCTTTAGTTGCGCGAATAGAGTTCACTTATCATGAGTAATCAAGCCGTTGAGGTTGAAATATTAGGCAAAATAACCCGAGTTAATTGCCCCAAAGGGCAGGAAAGCTCTCTGGTTCGTGCCGCACAAGATCTTGATCAACGATTGAAAGATATGGCCGAACGTACTAAAGTTACTAATGAAGTTAAGTTATTGACTATCGCAGCATTGAATATTTGCTACGAATTACAAACAGAGCGGCAAAAACAAGATGATCTACACTCGCAATTGAATAGACGGGTTGATGAACTCGCAAACTCATTGCAAGCCGCGCTCAATAAAGTACAGCAGCAAGGCCACTAAAGCCTGCTTAAAGTTTTACCCTGGAGTGTTCGTCAGCGGATGTAAGTCCCTGAGCCGATAAGCAACACCAAAGGGTTGGTATTCGATTGCTATTGAGCAAGCTCGGCTCGTACCGAGAAGCCTACGGCAACCATTGCTAATCCGCCTTGAACCAGCTGGTTCAAGGGCCTCAATCCTCAACGGCACTCTGGGGTTTCCTAATATGTCATCGACTCGTCAATATTTTCGTCAATCCATTCGACAAAGACGCCATCAACTGTCTCGTGAAGCTCAACGGCAAGCAGGGTTAGATTTGGTGGATATCTTTGCAAAACAGTCAGAATTAACGTGCTGCCAACATATCGCGTTGTACCTTTCAACCGATGGTGAACTCAACACCATACCACTCATTCACTGGTTATGGGCCCAAGGAAAATCTGTCTATCTTCCCGTATTGCACCCGTTTTCTAAAGGGCACTTGCTCTTTTTACATTACCAACTTGATACACCGATGGCTTATAACAAATATGGCATTATGGAGCCTAAACTCAATAAGTGGCTAATAAAACCAGCCAAAGAATTGGATCTTATCTGTACGCCATTAGTGGCTTTTGATGCACAAGGTCATCGGCTTGGTATGGGAGGGGGTTACTATGATCGAACGCTTTCAACCTGGTTTAAAACGGGTCAAGGAGCCAAACCGATTGGACTGGCTCATGATTGCCAATACGTCAAAACCTTACCGATTGAAAGCTGGGATATTCCCCTCCCCCAAGTTGTCACCCCTACACGCTCTTGGCAATGGAACGTATATTCGCGCTTCTCTCAATCTAAATGAATTGTCCGCTTCTCCAGTACATCTGTGTGTCTTTTGAGTATATAATCGCGCCGCACACGCATTAACTCATAAACCATGATAGGAGACAGGCATGACTCAAGATGAGATGAAAAAAGCCGCCGGTTGGGCTGCTCTAAAATACGTAAAAAAAGGCAGTATTGTTGGCGTAGGGACGGGATCAACGGTCAATCACTTCATCGATGCACTGGGTTCTATCAAAGATGACCTTCAAGGTGCCGTATCCAGCTCTATCGCTTCTACTGAAAAACTTCAAGCACTCGGTATCAAAGTTTACGACTGTAATGATATTGATCAGTTAGATATTTATGTGGATGGGGCGGATGAAATTAATCCTCAGCGAGCCATGATCAAAGGCGGAGGAGCTGCACTGACCCGTGAGAAAATTGTCGCAGCCATTGCTGATCAATTTATTTGTATTGTTGATGGCACCAAAGCCGTTGATATTTTAGGTAAATTCCCGCTTCCTGTTGAAGTCATCCCGATGGCTCGCTCCTATGTCACAAGAGAGCTAACAAAATTAGGTGGAACCCCTATTTATCGTGAAGGGGTTATCACTGACAACGGTAATGTGATTCTTGATGTCCATGATCTACAAATTCGTGATCCTAAAACGCTCGAAAGCCAAATAAATGCTATCACCGGAGTGGTGACCAATGGTTTATTTGCCCACCGTGGAGCCGATGTAGTCATTACCGGAACAGCACAAGGTGCTAAAATCGAAGAATAAGAT